>DATHTS010000306.1:0-2978 GCA_035462935.1 Pyrinomonadaceae bacterium | reverse complement strand
CTTAAAAGACACGGCTAAATTCAGACAACCGCTAACGCGGTTAAAACAAAGACTTTAATTAAGCACAAGCTTCATTTAAGTGAAAACTCACCCCTGATTTTCACCTTGTCTTTTGCTCTCAGCAAAGTCAATCAGATTTCTCGTTGTTCCTTCGGTAACGCTCGCTGGGGAAGATGATTTAACGGCAGCCGCCGAAGTATTAGTTACTGTCGGCGGCTCATAATCAGATAACCATTGCTCTGACTTTGCGTCAATTGCTGTTTCCACGCCCGCTACCCCGCTTAATTCGCTTTTCGATTCAAGCACGCCGCCGATACCCTTGCCAATATGGAACATTTTCGCAAAAGATTAATTCTTGCCGCTTTTTACAAACGGTCTATTGCCGAGCCACATCCGGTTATCTCGAAAACTTACCGCCTCGCCGTCCGACCTGAAAAAAAGGCTGGGCGCGTATTCGGTCAATTTGAGTCCGTCGCCCCAGCTTACATACAAATATCCGTTCTTAACGGAAACGGTAGCTTCAATCGGAATGCCGATAACTTTTCCCGTATATGTGCCGGTGTAGTTTTGCCATTCAGGTTTGTTCGGACCGGGCGGGTCGTCAGGACGGTCGTTAAAAGGCAAAAATTCTATATTCGTGCTTGCCCGATCCTGAACCGATACGCCCGAGATTTTACCCGCCTTGTCTAAACGGAAAGTAAATACCTGTTTGGCGGACGAGAACTCCGTCGCGCTGTGCGCCTCCAATTTTACTTTTGAGTAGTCCGAAGGGTTGAAAATACTTCCTTTTTCCATATAAAAAAGACTGCCGTCTTCGACCTTAAATATTACGAGATTCGCCGGTATCGAGGCATTTGTCCCCAGATTGTATGTTCCTTCCAACCGGCGCAGATGCTCGGCGCTTAAGCTGATGACGGGTTTGTCCAAAGAAATGAGCGGCTTATCCGGCGGGAGAGCGCCGTATTTAGCCTGCGTCATCATTAAAAGCGCCTGCCGCCCGATTTCTTCGGGTAAAAAATCAGTCAGCCTCAGCCGGTTCGTCAGCACGACTACACCGATTTGGTATTCGGGTATCCAAGCCTGAAATGTGTTATAGCCGTTGCCGCCGCCGTCGTGCGAAACTAAAGTTGCGCCTTTCCACCGCTCGATTCCAAGTCCTAAACCGTATCCGGCAACTTGATTTTTTTCGGCGAATTGCGGCGCGGACATCTCTTTCAAAAGTTTCTCCGAGATTAACTGCCTGCCGCCCGCCCTGCCGCCGCTTAGTTGAAATGAGATAAACTTCGCCATATCTTTGACGCTCGAATACATACCGCCGGACGGAATCATTGACGTGAAATTCTCCGGCATTTCCTCTCCCGACATAACCGAGTGACCTTTCGCCAAAGACGGATGGCGTAAAGCCTCTTTCGCATCGAAGGTGCTTGAAGTCATCGCCAACGGCGCGAACAATTCGTCTTTCATAAACTGCCCGAACGACTTCTGCGAGCGAACTGCGAGGGCATATCCGACTAAATCTATGCCGGGATTTGAGTAGCTGTATCGCTCTCCGACCGGAGCTGTCAGCCAGCCGTCCGAGATGCTTTTGATGTGTTCTTCAAGTGTGGAGGCGGTTTCCTCGTCGAAAAGATTCCCTAAAGGCGCTTCACGAGAAATGCCTGACCGATGGCTTAATAAATGCCTGAAGGTTATTTTGTCAGACTCGTCACGATTCGCGAAGCGGCTTTTGACGCTAAATGCCGGAACGTATTTTTTAAACGGATCATCGAGTTTTAGCCAGCCTTTGGTGGCGGCTATCAGAAAGCCTGCCGCTGTATAGGTTTTTGAAACGGATTTCAAATTAAAGAGCGTGTCTGCGGTAACTTTGACTTTTTTAGAACGGTCGGTGAAACCGAATCCTTCCGCCCAGATTAATTGCTCGCCGTCTATCAAGGCGATTGCCGCTCCCGGAATATCTCGCTGCGACATAAGCGGGGGTATTTTTTCTTTAAGTTCCGAGATGATTGCCGGATAATCAAGCCGCTTTTTTGTTGGCGAAACGCCTCCCGATGTGTTCACGGAACTGTCAGCCGATGAAGTCGAAGCTGTTTCGCCGGAAGATTTCGCCTTCGGCTTATCAAATTTCGCGTCGTCAATCTGAACGTTTTGTTTAACTTCGGTCAGCTTGATAATTGCCTCAATACCGCCTTCTAAGCGGCGCGTGGTGAAAGCGATTTTAACGCCGTCAACCGCGCGATAATCTTCGTAATCTTCGCTGCTCATTAGTTTGCCTTCGGCATTTCTTACTTCGGTGCGGAGCAGCGAGCCGTTTTCGGTATCGAAATACCATCGTTTGGGCGTGCCGCCGCGCGGAGCTTCGAGCCGATACGCCTCGCTGCTGCCGATTTTTTCTACGCCTTTGAATTCGATTTTCGGATAGATTTCGCGCAGCTTGAAAGGCAAATAGAAATCCGCCTCGCGTTTGGAGAAACCGGGTAGATCCTTTACCGTCCCGTTTTCTTCACTCCAGGCAGCAGCGCCGTTAAATCCGATTTTCGAGTTCCCGAAAACCGAGGTGGAAATCAGCGTCAGTTCCTTATTCGGCGCTTTGGCATAAATCTCGAGGCTGCCAATCGGATTCGCGCCTAGCGCCGGAGCTGAAATAGTGCCTTTCACGACGCGGGAAGTTATCGCCTGCGCAGCCGATTTACCGCCGACGAATTGAACGTATTTATCAAGTATCTGGTCAATGGTCGGCGTCGGCGCGGATGGCGGCGAAGAAACAGGATTTTGCGCCGCCGCTTGTTGAATAAAAAGCAGACATATCATAAAGAGAAAGGCGAATTGATTTACGCGATTAAAGTTTATAAGCATAGAATTATTTCCTCTCGGATGAATTAAAAATTAAAACAAAATCAATCTACTTTCGGCGTTATGTGCGGCTAGGCAAATAACGTTATACCAATTTGCGTGAAAAAAAGGAGAAAAACTTGTCGTTT
>DATHTS010000305.1:0-2253 GCA_035462935.1 Pyrinomonadaceae bacterium | reverse complement strand
GCAGCAATCTTCGGCAAACGCGGTCACAGACCGCTGGCTTAACCTAACATTTTGTATTTCTGAGATAGCCTCTAATATCAATTTATGAGAATAATGTTACAAATAAAGGAAACGATAAGCAATGTTTGTTAAAGGTATTTTGGGGTTGGAAAAATTTAGGTTAGCTTCGACTTTAGAGTCAATTAATTTAGCGCCGGTTTCGTGATATTTAGTGGTTTCCGCTTTCTTAATCTTTACTTTTGTCCAAAGCCGATTTAAAGAATAAATTCATTTTTATCTAAATTTTTCAAAAGCCATTCGCGCCGCAGCGTGGGCGGGATAAAATTTCGGTTCGGTCAAAAAGGCTTTCGGCGCGGTTTGGTGAACGGTTTCGAGAATGGAGTTTGTAAAAATATCTCCGGCTTTAAAAATACTTCCGACGCAGCCGATTGGGATTTTTTTACGGTTAAGCTGCAATTTTTTTATTACCGCCGAAGCCGCCAAACCGAGTTCCATGCCGGCTTCTTTCAAAATATCAATTGCGATTTCATCTCCTTCCTGCGCGGTTTCGACCACAAATTGCGCAAAACCGGCGATTTTCGCGTTGTCGGTTTTCGGCGAGTAAATGGCGACGATCAAATCATCCGGCGTCGAAGTGCGAAAATATTCCGAAGCGTATTTGCTAAGTTTTGTGGAATCTCCGCGCCCGTCCGAAGCCTTGGCGATTGCCTGCAAAGCGCGGCGGGCGATTCCCGCCCCGCCGCCTTCATCGCCCGCGAGCGGTCCCCAACCGCCAGCCATTGCCGTTTTGCCGTTGTCGCCTTTTCCAAGACAAATTGAGCCCGTTCCCGCAATAATTACCAAACCCGCTTTTCCGAGAGTTACGCCGTAAAGCGCAATTTCTGCATCGGTAAGAACTTCGACCGCTTTGATACGAAAATTCTCGCTGATTCGCTGCCGGATGGTTCGCCGCAAATCCTCGCGCCTGACACCCGCCAAACCGCACTGAACGGCGACAACATCATCTAAAATTCTGTTAGCCGCGTCGCAGGCGGATTCGGCGGCGTGAAAAATATTTGCCACCGAAGTTTCAATTCCGACGCGCAAAGGATTCGACGCCCCGGAAAAACCCTCGCCCGCGACTTCTCCCTTATAATCCAGCAAAACGGCGTGGGTTTTCGTCCCGCCGCCGTCAATTCCGAGAAACAGTTGGAGAGAGTTTCGCCGGTGGTTTCGTTTAGTTTTTCGTGTCGAAGGCATCGAAATTTAAAATAATTTTCGTTCTTATTGTATCTACACTTGACATATAATCAAATTTAAATGATTTTATGTAAGCGATAAGATATTTTGATGTTAGTTGGTTGTCCGTCGTCAGTTGTTCGTTGCCGGTTGAGTATTAACCAAAAATGTAATTTAATTTCTCAAAACGACGAACCGCGAACAACTAACTACTAACCGAAAAAATGGAAATCAGACAACTAAAAGCCTTTGTTGCGATTGCCGAAACCAACACGTTTACGGCGGGAGCGAGGCGAATGAACGTAACGCAGGCGGCGATTTCGATGCAGATTCGCCAACTCGAAGAAGAAGTCGGCGTGCCTTTATTTACGCGGACTCCGCGCCGGGTGATTCTGACAGAAGGAGGCGAGCGTCTGCTCGAAAGAGCGAGAAGGATTATACGCGAACACAACACCGCGCTGGAGGAAATCGCTGAAATCGCGGGAGCGGAATACGGCAGGTTAAGAATCGGTTCGGCTTCGGCGATGTTTGCCACGTCGCAGCTCCCTGAAATTTTGGAAAAGTTAAAAAAGAAATTTCCAAACGGCGAAATAACCGTCAATTCGGGCACAAGCCAAATCTTAGTTGATAAAATTCTGCACGGCGAGATTGATATTGCCTTCATTTCCTTGCCGGTCGAGTCGGTAAATATCCAAACCGAGCTTCTGGTCAGCGATGAAATCGTCGCCATCGCTCATCCGTCGCATCCATTGGCAAATCAAAAAGTTATCAGCCTCGCCAGTCTCGCAAACGAGTCACTAATTTTGGGCGAAAAAGGTGGTAACACCCGCCGAATGATTGACGATTTTTTTGCGGTTTCAGGCATTAAACCGAAAATCGCAATGGAGCTGAGTCGCCAATCCGCCATTAATCGAATGGTCGAAAATCAAATGGGCGTTGGCATCGCGGGCGCTAACGCGATTTCGCAGGAAGTAAAATCGGGAAAGCTGGTCGCGTGGATGATTGAAGGCGCGGAAATTCGGTGGGAATTAGGGC
>DATHTS010000304.1:0-4529 GCA_035462935.1 Pyrinomonadaceae bacterium | reverse complement strand
AATACCGAATCGCCTGCAGGTGGAAACGGAGACTTTGACCCGTCGTTACGGCAAGTTTTACGCCCAGCCTTTCGAGCGCGGTTTCGGCACAACAATCGGAAACGCTCTTCGCCGCGCTCTTTTATCTTCTATTGAAGGAGCGGCAATTACGGCGGTAAAAATTGAAGGAGTCGAACACGAGTTTTCGTCCATCAAAGGCGTAACCGAAGACGCGACCGATATTATCCTGAACCTCAAGCAAATTCCCATCAATTTGCACGCGAACGGTCCGAAAACTTTAACTATTCGCAAAAGGGGCGAAGGCGAAGTTACCAGCGCGGATATTGAATCCGACGGCGACGTGGAAATTCTCGACGATAACATTTATATCGCAACCATCAGCAAGGACGGCGAATTAAATATCGAAATGCGCCTGAAACAAGGGCGCGGCTATGTTTCCGCTGATTTTAACAATGACGAAGACCTCTCGGTTGGTTACATTCCGATTGATTCGGTTCACACGCCGATTAAAAAAGTAAATTATGCGGTTGAAAAAACCCGTATGGGTTCAAATACCGAGTTTGACAAGCTGACGATAGAAGTTTGGACGGACGGGTCAGTCAAGCCGGATGATTCAATCGGTCTGGCGGCTAAACTGGTCAAAGACCATATGAACATCTTCATCAATTTTGAAGAAGAGGAAGATGATTTCAAATTTGAAGACATTGCCCGTCCGCCGCTGATGAGAAATGATTTGCTTGACCGTTCGGTTGACGAACTTGAGCTTTCCGTGCGCTCTTATAATTGCTTGAAAAACGCCGATATTCGAACGATTCGGGATTTGGTTCGCCGGAGCGAAAGGGATATGCTCAATACAAAGAATTTCGGCAAAAAATCGCTGACGGAAATTAAGGATTTGCTGCACGGAATGGGTTTGGATTTCGGGATGGATTTTGACGAGCAGGGAAATCCGATTCCGGGTTCCGGCGGAAGAGAATGATTCTAATGGATAACGGATAATGGATAATGAAAAATGTAATTATCCATTATCCGTTATCCATTATCCACTAATATGAGACACTTAAAAGCACATCGTAAATTGGGAAGAACGACCGAGCATCGGATTTCAATGCTGCGGAATATGGCGACTTCTTTGATTAATGCGGAAAACGGGTATATTGTAACGACTGTTCCGAAAGCCAAAGAATTGCGCCCGTTTGTTGAAAAAGCAATCACTTTGGCGCGGAAAGCACAGAGTTTGGAAGGAGATGAAGCGAAAGCGCGGGAAGTTCATCTGCGTCGTCAGGCTTCGCGGTTCTTCCATTCGGGAAACCAAGGTTTCAAGCGCGAGCAGAGTCGTTTTCGCGGCAAAAAAGGCGAGCCGAAGGACAAAATTGAAAGAACGGCTGGCGTGAAAGCCGTGCAGCGTCTTTTTGACGAGCTCGGAATGCGCTACAAAGACCGTAATGGCGGTTATACGCGAATCATTCGTTTAGGCAGACGAGTCGGCGACAATGCTGAAATGGCGGTAATCGAATTGGTTGATAATCCGCGCGAATTAGCCGCGAAGGAGTAAAGGGGAATGAGTGAAAACGTTGGTTCAGCCAGAGCGGAAGAAAAAAACGCGCCGCAGGAACGCGGAAATCGTAATAAACGGCGGCATCAGCCAAAAAGAAAACCGCAGGATGCTTCGCTCAATATGGCTGAACTGCGTGAACTCGCTGATTTGATTGATGAACACGGCTTCACTGATTTTGAATTTGAGAATGAAAACATTCGGGTTCGCTTGAGCAAAAATCCCGCGCCGCAGATTGTTCACGCCTTTCAGCCGATGACGACCGGCTCTCAAACCGCGCCTTTTTCTACTTCGCCCGCGGTTGATGCGAAAACCGAGAAAACAGCGGAAGAAATTTCTGCGGAAAGCGAGGCGGGCTTACACAAAATCGTTTCGCCGATTGTCGGCACGTTTTACCGTTCGCCCGCGCCGGACAAGGATCCGTATGTCGCGGAAGGCAGCAAAGTTACACCGGAAACTACAGTTTGCATTGTCGAGGCGATGAAACTGATGAACGAAATTCAAGCGGAAATTTCGGGTGAAATCGTCAAAGTTTATGTCGAAAACGGTCAGCCGGTCGAGTATAATCAACCGCTTTTCGGTGTGAAAGTATAAATTTTTAGTTCAAAGTTCAAAGTCCAAAGTTCTGAGTCCGGCTTGTCAGACTTAAGACTTTGGACTTTAGACTTTGAGCTTTGAACTGGTAATGGAATCGCGCAAATTTCAAAAAATTTTAATCGCCAATCGCGGCGAGATCGCCTGCCGGATAATTTGGACCTGCATGGAGATGGGCATCAAAACGGTGGCGGTGCATTCCGAAGCCGATAAAGAGGCTCTGCACGTTCGTTATGCCAATGAAGCCATCTGCATTGGTCCCGCTCCTTCGGCGCTAAGCTATCTGAATATCCCGGCGATCATCAGCGCGGCGGAAATCACAAATGTTGACGCGATTCATCCCGGCTACGGCTTTTTAGCCGAATCGGAAACCTTCGCTAAAATTTGCGAGGACTGCAATATAAAATTTATCGGTCCGAGGGCGGATGTAATAAAAATGATGGGCGACAAGGTCGAAGCCCGTCGAACGATGCAGGCGGCAGGTGTTCCGATTTTGCCGGGAAGCCCCGATCCGATTGAAAGCGCGGATGAAGCGAAAAAATTTGCGAAAGAAATCGGATTTCCCCTGATTATAAAAGCGGCTGCTGGCGGCGGCGGTCGCGGAATGCGAATTGTTCGAAAAGAGGAAGATCTCATCGGACAGCTCGAAACCGCTCAAGCCGAGGCGCTGGCGGCATTTAAAAACGGCTCGGTTTATATCGAAAGATATATCGAGCGTCCGCGCCACATTGAAATACAGGTTTTAGCCGATGAACACGGCAATTGTATTCATCTCGGCGAGCGCGAATGCTCGATTCAGCGACGGCATCAGAAACTTTTGGAAGAAGCGCCTTCGCCCGTCATTTCCATAGAACAGCGGGAAAAAATGGGCGCGGCGGCGGTTAAGGCATGTAAGGAAATCGGTTACACGAGCGCGGGAACTTTTGAATTTTTGCTTGACGAAGACGGTTCATTTTATTTTATGGAGATGAACACGCGGATTCAGGTCGAGCATCCGGTAACGGAGATGGTTACGCTGGCGGACATCGTGCGAAATCAAATCCGCATTGCCGAAGGTGAAAACCTTCGATATAAGCAAGAGGACGTGCAAATCGTCGGGCATTCGATAGAATGCCGCATAAACGCCGAAGACCCGGAAAAATTTACGCCGTCGCCGGGTAAAATCACGGCTTTTAACATTCCGGGCGGACCGGGCGTGCGGATTGATACGGCGGTTTATCCCGGCTATATCGTGCCGCCTTATTATGATTCGATGATTGCCAAGCTGATTGTCCACGCGCGGACGCGCGAGCTTGCCATTCAGCGAATGAAGCGGGCTTTGGAAATGATGGTGGTTGAAGGAATCAAAACGACGATTCCGCTGCATCTTAAAATAATGAACGATGAGCGGTTTCAGAAGGGCGATTTTTCAACCAAGTTTATGGAAGAATTTTACGGTAAATAGAAGTCGGGCTTTTTTAGAAATTGACTTATTTTTAAACACTATTTACTATTCATTATAATTAAATTTTTCGTGGTTATCGTTTGTTCAAAAGCGAAGTTACTGCGAGCAAGGAGAGGCTATTTTAGCAAAATAAAAATATGGCAACACCAAAAGAAGTAAAAGAAACAGTAGTAAATGATTACAAAACACACACAAGCGACACCGGCTCTTCGCAGGTGCAGATCGCGCTTTTAACGCAACGGATAAATGAACTGACCGAGCATTTTAAGGTTCATAAAAAAGATAATCACTCGCGCCGGGGCTTGCTCAAAATGGTCTCGCGCCGGAGAAAACTGCTCGATTATCTAAAACGCCAGGACATTAACGAATACCACACGATTATCGAAAGATTGGGACTTCGCAGATAAGAGTTGAGAGTAGAGAGTGGAGGGTTTAGAGTAATTGTTATTTTTACTCTCAACTCTTATCTCTCTACTCTCAACTTGTTAATTGACCTCTTCGAGTCATAAAAATATAGATTCTCTCGAAGACTTTGCCCTCGGTTGCTGAACGTGACAGCGTGTTTGCCGCTTGCAAAAGAGAATCACTCGTCAAGATAAAATCCAATGGCGACAGGGCTTCACGGCATCGTTCCTGTCGCTTTTGTTGTTTGTGAGGAAAATATATGACACAAAAAAGATATTTGAAAGAATCAATAAAACTCGGCAGCCAGGAGCTAACCGTCGAAACGGGAAAGGTTGCCAAACAAGCCGACGGCTCTGTTATACTTCGTTACGGCGATACGATGTTGTTAGTTACCGCCGTTAGTTCAGGCTCGCCGCGTGAAGGAATTGATTTCTTCCCGCTCACGGTCGAGTATCGGGAATCAACTTACGCTGCCGGGCGTATTCCGGGAAATTATTTTCGGCGCGAAGGTCGCCCGAATGAAAAGGAAGT
>DATHTS010000303.1:0-7372 GCA_035462935.1 Pyrinomonadaceae bacterium | reverse complement strand
TATCTGCAAACCTCAACTGTTCGAGTTTGCAGGCACATCCTCTTTTCCGGCTCCGATAAATCCTAATCCTTGTTTTTCATTTTCCTCGATATAAGGATTTTCCGGCGAGATGCGGATGCAGGACGCGAAATGGTTCGGTTTGATTTCCGCCAGCAAAGGCTCGATTCGCTTGCATTCTTCAATCGCCCACGGGCAGCGGGTGTTGAAATGACAGCCGCGCGGCGGATTTATCGGCGAGGGAACGTCGCCGGTTAGGATGATTCGCTCGCGTTTGGCTTCGATTTCCGGGTCGGGAACCGGCACGGCGGAAATCAGCGCCTTGGTGTAAGGCATCAGCGGGTCGTCGTAAACTCTTCTCGCGTCGGCTAATTCGACGATTTTGCCGAGATACATCACTGCCACGCGGTCGGCGAGATGGCGAATCGCGCGAAGATCGTGCGAGATGAAAAGATAGGTCAGATTTTTATCCTTCTGAAGTTTCTCCATCAGGTTCATAATCTGCGCCTGAATCGAAACGTCGAGAGCGGAAATCGGCTCGTCGGCGACGATAAATTCCGGGTCAACCGCCAGAGCGCGGGCGATGCCGATGCGCTGGCGCTGTCCGCCGGAAAATTCGTGCGGGTAACGTTTGACGAAACGGCGGCTCAAACCGACCGTTTCCATCAAATCCTGCACTTTTTCGCTCACACTTTCGCCTTTCGCCAAACCGAAAGTGCGAATCGGCTCGCCGATAATGTTGCCGACCGTCATTCGCGGATTAAGCGAGGCGTAAGGGTCCTGGAAAATTATTTGCAGATTTTTCCGTTCTTCGCGCATTTCCGACTGCGATAGGTGCGCTAAATCTTTGTCGTGATAGAAAACCTGTCCGCCGGTCGGTTCGGTCAAACGCAGAATCGCTTTGCCGAGCGTGGATTTTCCGCAGCCGGATTCGCCGACCAGACCGAGCGTTTCGCCCTTTTTAATATCGAGCGAAACGCCGTCAACCGCCTTTACCACGCGGCGCACAGGGCTGCCGCCCGTAATGCGGTCAAAAAAACCGCCTCCGCCGAGGTCGTAATAGACCTGCAAATCTCGCATTAAGATTAAATTGTTTCCGTTAGTTTCCGTCATTTTTATTTTCCAATTCGGCTAAACGCGCCGCCATTTCTTCCATCGTCATTAAAAATCTGTCTGTTTCAGGATTAAATAGGCGAAGCGTTTCGCCCGTGTCAACCAATTCCAGATTCAAAGATTCGCTTAAAATTCTTCCGTTTTCGACTTCGACTTCTACCAATTCGCCGTCAATCAGCCGATATGCAATCAAAGGTTCGGGCAAAAATTTATACTCAATGTCATAGACGTAATACTCTTTCACGCCGAGTTTTTGATAGACAGCCAGTTTTGTGCTGACATCTTTAAACCAAGTCGTCGGTGAAGCGAGTTCGAGTACGACGGACGGCACGACTTTTTCTTCCCAGAGCCTGTAAACGCTTTCCGGCATCGTTTTCAAGCCGAAGCAAACCATCAAATCCGGCGAGATAACTTTTTCCGGGTTTCCTTCCTCGTAATAAAACATCAGATTGCCAAAGACTTTGACATCATCCCGATTCGCAAAAAAAGCCAGAAGCATTGAAGCCAGCCGCACGCTTAATAAAAAATGTTTTATTCCTTCCGGCATAACGTTTTCATCGGTTTCGGGATAATCAACCGTTTCGCCGTCGAAAACCTGCGGCGGATAATTTTTTTGAGTTGAAATTGTCGAAGCGTCAACGCTCATTTTTTCTCTCGTTCGGCAACTGATTCGGCATAAACTTCTTTAGCAAAATGGCACAGCGAAAAATGATTTTCGTTTATCTGCACAAACGGCGGATATTCCCGGTGACAAATCTCTTGCGCCCAGTCGCAGCGCTCATTGAACGGGCAGCCGGGCGGCAGACGCGCCACATCAGGCGGCAGCCCCGGAATTTGATAAAGCTCGGAGCCGGTTTCGTGCGCCGGGTCGGGAACGGATTTTAAAAGACCTTTCGTGTAAGGATTGGCAGGCGTGGCGAAAAGCTCCATTGTCGGCGCAGTTTCAAAAACTTTTCCGGCATACATCACGATAATTTTTTCGGTCATACCGGCGACAACGCCTAAATCGTGCGTGATGAGAATAACGCTTGTGCCGAATTCCGTTTTCAAATTTTTGATGAGTTCGAGAATCTGCGCCTGAATGGTCACATCCAACGCAGTCGTCGGCTCATCGGCAATCAACAATTCCGGCTGGCAGCTTAAAGCCATCGCAATCATCACGCGCTGTCGCATCCCGCCGGAAAATTCGTGCGGGTAATTGTCCACGCGGTTTTTGGCAGCCGGAATCCCGACTGTTTCCAGCATTTTTATCGCGTGGTCGCGGGCTTGCTTTCTGTCATAACCGAGATGAAGCTGTGTAATTTCCATCAACTGCGTGGAGATTTTCAGAAAGGGATTGAGCGAAGTCATCGGGTCTTGAAAAATCATCGCAATCCGTTTTCCGCGAATTTTCCGCACTTCCTCAATCGAAAGCTCAAGCACGTCAAGCCCGTCAAAAATAATGTCGCCGCCGACGATTTTCCCGGGCGGTTCGGGAATCAGGCGCATAATCGAAAGATTAGTAACCGATTTCCCGCTGCCGGATTCGCCGACGATGCCGAGCGTTTCGCCTTTTTTCAGCTCAAACGAAATACCGTCAACGGCTTTCACCACGCCGTCTTCCGTTTGAAAATATGTTTTCAGGTCTTTGACCGATAAAATTGTTCCGTTGTGATTACTCATCAGTTTTGTTCATTTAACCATTTTTCAAGATTTCAATTGTTTTCTTTTCCCTTTCTTAACCAATCTTCAAAATCTAACAAAATTTCAAATTGGTCTTTTTGCCGACTTTGATTTAAAAACTTTGTCAGAATTTCCGATGTCAAAATCGGAAATTCAAGACTGGCGCTTGTTTCTTCATATTTATCATCTTTTTCAAGCCGATAAATTCGTAAAGTCTTTTGATCATAAAGCCAAAATTCAGGAACTCCGAAAGCTGCATAAATTTCGAATTTATCGTCCGATTTATGATAAACATCAATTTCAACAACAATGTCAGGCGGGATTTCAGAAATATCAATTTTCGCGCTTCCGCTAACAAGGGCGGCACGACTGACATAAAAGCAAGCATCCGGTTCGACCCCCTTTTCCAATGTGTTTTTTTTCATCGTCGGGCTGCCGAAAGAAATCACTTTTTTATGCAAGCCGAAGCTTACTCTATCTACAATTCTTTTCACTAATTCGGCATAATACTCGTGTTCAGGAGATTTAGGCATGATTTTTAAAATCCCGCGATTGTAGATAACCTGCACCGACCCGACTCCCCATAACTCCTGCACAACTTCTTCGTAACTATCCCAGTTCGCTCCATACAAAACAAAAGGAGTTTCAGGCGACAATTCGCTCAATAATTCTTCCTTTGTGAAAGTCGCTTCTATGGTAGCCATAATTAAAACTTGCGAGTTTGCGGATCAAGAGCGTCTCTTAAACCGTCGCCCAAAAAGTTAAGCGAAAACAAAGTCAAAGCCATTGTTACGCCGGGAAAAATCAACTGCCAGGGGTAAATGGCGATATTTTTAATTCCGTCCGCCGCAAGGCTTCCCCAGGAAGCGTAAGGCGCCTGGACGCCGATTCCCAAAAATGAAAGAAACGCTTCCGTCAGCATTACCGACGGAACGGTCAGGGTTGCATAGACGATTACCGGACCGAGCGCGTTCGGAACGAGATGTCTAAAGATAATTCCGAAGGTCGAAACGCCGGTTGCCCGCGCGGCGAGAACGAATTCCTGATTTTTCAGACTGAGAATCTGCCCGCGCACGACACGCGCCATTGTCAGCCAAGAAACCAGACCGAGCGCGAAAAAGAGCAGAAATATCTGGCTTAAACCCTGCCCGCCGCCGAAACGGTTTGCCATCCAGGTAATCCAGTCGGGCGTGTTCGGTCCGCCGAAAACCGAAAGCAGAACGATGACGATCAGGATATACGGAATCGCGTAAAGTATATCCACGAAACGCATCATCACATTATCAATTTTCCCGCCCAAATATCCGGCAATCGCGCCGTAACTGACGCCGACGATTAACGAAACAATCGTCGAGATGACGCCGACCATCAGCGAGATTCTGCCGCCCTGCAAAACTCTGGCGAGAAGGTCGCGTCCCGCTTCGTCCGTTCCCATCGGGTGCTGCCAACTCGGCGGAAAAGAAGAGACGAGTTCGCCGTTGCCGATATCCGACGGAATGTAATCGGGCGTAAAACCGGTCGTCCAGCGAATAATTGCCGGACCGATGGAAACGGCAACTACCATTATCGCCAAAACTATCATCCCGAAAACGGCGAGCTTGTTTTTCAAAAGCCGTCTCCAAGCGTCTTTCCAAAGCGATGTTCCCTTAACTGCTTGTGTGTTTTCAGCCATAACTTTTTCCAATTAAATTTATTCGTAGCGAATGCGCGGGTCTAAAAATCCGTAGGAAATATCCACCGCGAGATTGAAAATCATAATTAAAATCGAAAGAAACGCGACAATTCCTAAAATAAGCGGCTCGTCACGATTCAAAACCGATTGAATAAAGATGTTGCCCAAGCCGGGAATCGCAAAGATTTTCTCGACCACAACCGTTCCCGCGAGAAGGTGCGCGAGCGCCGGTCCGGTGAATGAAACGACGGGAATAATTCCGCCGCGCAGCCCGTGTTTGAGCAGGACGGTTTTCTCATCCAAGCCTTTCGCCCGCGCCGTGCGGATATAATCCGAGCGCATCACTTCGAGCATTCCGGCGCGGGTCAAACGCGCGATATAAGCCGCGTAGATTGCCGACAGAGTGATAACCGGCAAAATCAAGCTCGAAATTCCGCCCCAGCGCGCAGGCGGAACAAGATAAAGTCCGAGCGAAAAAGCTATAACCAGAATCGGACCCAAGACGAAGTTCGGCACCGATAGCCCAAGCATTGCAAAAGCCATCGAGCCGTAATCAAATATCGAATTTTGCCTGAGCGCGGCGATAATCCCGGCAGCCAGTCCGAGAATCAAAGCCAGAATATAAGCCAAAAATCCGATCGTCGCCGAATATGGGAAATGTCGGGCGATAATTTCGTTGACCGATTGCCCTTGATATTTGAGCGAATCGCCGAAATCCAGCCGCACGATATTCCACATCATCAAGCCGTATTGCTGATACCAGGGTTTATCCAGACCGTATTTTTTCTTGATGTTTTCCTCGATTGCAGGCGGAAGCGTCTTTTCCGAAGAATAAAAACTTCCGGGCGCGACGCGAATCAAACCCCACGTAACCGTTACAACCAGCAACGCCATCGGAATAATCAGCAACAATCTGCGAATAATGAAACTTAACATATTATTTGTTGTCAGAGCGGTCAGCGGTCGGTTGTTGATTGACCGCCGACCGCTTGTTATTTTTTCTCGGAATCTCCGTTATTCCTGCTAAAAAACTTTTCAGCCATAACAATCACAGCATTTAAACGCTCGTCGGTTTCCTTTTGTGCCGCTCGTAATTCCTTTACATCCTCAGTTAATTGAGCGATATTTTTCCCCTGCTCAACCGTCGTATTGTAAAGATTTAAGGAAACCCGTTCTAAAACGTTGACGCGCTTTTCAGCTTCTTTTTGGACTTCTTTCATTTCCTGCAAATCAGCATAAAACTGCGCTCGCTGCTGCAGAATAATCTCAATAGTCCTGTTTATTTTTTCGTCATCCATTTTTATTCAGCATTTGCCGTGTTCGTTTCTTTGTTTTCGGCTTGCTTCGATTTTTTGAATGCTTCCTGCGTCTGCATCAAACGGCTGATTTGCTGGTCGACCCAAGGTTCTTCCGCCTTCATAATGTTTTTGACCTGCGTGTCCCATTTTGCCGGGTCGTGTTCGATATAGACGAATTTCCAAGGGTGCAGCGTTCCCGGATTCGGATAAAGCCCTTTCACGTATGGCTTTTTAATCCAATTGGTTTGCTGCGTCAAAAACGGAATTACCGGCTGGTCTTTCATTACAAAATATTCCGCCGCCGCCAGCATTTCATAACGCTTCATTTCGTCGAGTTCCTTATTGGCGTCGTCGAGCATTTTGTCATATTGCGGATTATGCCAGCCGGTCGAACTGTCGTTGTTTTTGCCGTAGAAAAGATTCAAAAACGTGAACGGGTCAATGTAATCTCCAACCCAACCGGCGCGCCCGAAGCCTTTGTAATCCACTTCTTTACGCACTTTCAAAAACGTTTTCCATTCCTGATTTTTGAGCGGCGCGGTAATGCCTAAATTCTGCTTCCATTGAGCCTGAATAAATTCGGCGACCTGTTTGTTGCTTTCCGAAGTGTTATAGAGAATTTCTACATCCTGAGCCGGAAAATGTCCTTTAACCGATTGATTGGTTTCGATTACGCAGCGACCGTCGGGATTTCTTTCGCGGACTTTGTAACCGGCTTCTTCAAATAATTCACACGCCCGTTTCAAATTGAAAACCTGCGATCTCCATTCTTCTACCGTCATCCCGTCCTTTTTCAGCAATTCGGCGTAAACTTTTTCACGCGCCTGCTCATATTTCGGGAAAGCGTTGTCGGGCGTGAAATTAATCAGCGGCGGCGATGTGGATTTGCGGTATGTAGCGAGCGCCTCGCGGTTGACCGCCATACTAAACGCCTTGCGGATTTTTACGTTATCCATCGGCGGTTTGTTGACGGCAACCGTGTAGTATTCGATGGAAACTTCGGGGAAATTCAGGTATTCGTCCTCGTATTGCTTGACGACATCCTTCCAGCCTGCCGGAACGGTGTGATTGTAGGTCGCGTCAACCGCGCCGGATTTATAAAGATTCATCATCGTCGTCTGCTCTTCGAGCGGGTAAAACTCGATGCGTTCGAGCCGCACGTTCGCCGCGTCCCAATAGGTCGGGCTTTTGACGGCGATGATTTCGTCATACGGTCTGTGAGCGGCGAGATTATACGCGCCGCTGGTTACGATATTTTGCGGCTTCGTCCAATCTTTGCCGAATTTTTCAACCGTTCCCGGATGGACGAGGCGGAAAAACTGGTGTCCCAAAAGACCGATAAAAAACGGCGCGGGCTGAATCAGCTTGATGCGGAATGTGTAATCGTCAACCGCTTCGACGCCGATGTCTTCACCTTTAATCGGCACAAGCTCGGCTCCTTCGACGGCGGCTTTGATGCGCGGATTTTTTTCAAAAAGCGCCTTTTGACCTTTTTCGTCGCCCGGAACAGTCAAACGCTCCGGCTCGTTGATATATTTATGAAATGCCGTTTCCGCAACCGCAGGTTCGACGATTTTCTCGGTTTCCATCGGATTTTCAACCGGCACGCCCGGCTCGACCGTGCGCGTCG
>DATHTS010000302.1:0-2200 GCA_035462935.1 Pyrinomonadaceae bacterium | reverse complement strand
CTGAAAAGTCTGAATCTTTTTTGGAAATAATTTCGTCAAAATCTTTCACTTTCTGATGAAGCTGTGTGCTGATGCCGCAGACCAGAAAATCTCTAAAGCGCGGCATTTCCCGCAAAATCAGAGTAGGGCGGTTTTTAATCGCGCCATCGGCTTGCAGAATCGGCGTTAAAACCACATCAGCTTCCTTCATATTCGGGATTTTTTTCTTTTATCAGATTTAGAGAATATTCCGGCTCATCATCACCGTAAGCCTCACTTAGCTGCTGTGATGCAAAATCCAACCACTCGGCACGCTCGTCAACAATGATAATTTCCATCTTTGTATTCGGTTTCAATTTGACAGGTTTGACCGGACGAAAAACATCTCCGTCGAAAATAACTTCAAGCGTTAAAGACATATTTTACCTCTTGATCATTTTACGATTTTTCCAAAATTTAAGGAAATTCAGTCAATTTCCGCAAGTAATTCTGCACCGTCGCCACAAAAGTCGAATGCGACCATGTAAGCGGCGAAACCGAAACCGCTTCGCCTGTTTCGGGATGAACCTGCTCGGCTAAAACGCCTGAAGGCAAAGCGTTTTTGACCGTCCACTCTAGAATCTCCAACGCGCCTTTCAAATCTTTCTTTTCCTTTGCAATCGCAATACGATATTCAGCCAGCCAGAGCGTGCAGATAAACCACGCATTGCCGGTAAATTCTTCGGAAACTCGCATATATCCATCGTTTTCATAACGCGCGACTCCGCCGATTTTGCTTTGAATCCAGAGCTTTTCCTCAATCGCCCGCATCGTGTTTTTCACCATTTCATCTTCCGCCTCGAAAGCTCCGAAATAAAATGTGCCGAAAAGCGAAGCGTCAATGGTCGCGTCCGGTTCAAAATTCTCATCGCCGTTAAAATGCAAAGAGCGCAGGAAACGTCCGAGATCTTCGCTGTAGAGATGCTCGCGCATCGCTTCGACAATTTCATTTGCCGCGCGTTTATATGCTTCGGCGCGTTCCGCTTCGCCGAAAAGCCGCGCGAAATTCGCCGCCGCGCGAAGCCCGCCGACGACCGTCGCGCAAGTGTATGTGTGAATTCCGCGCCGGTCTTCCCAGAGATTCCAGCCCGGTTTCGGCAAGTTCAATTTTTCGTGGCGGAATTTCAGCATAAAATCCGCGCATTTAGTAATCAGAGGGCGATAAAGCCGGCGCGTAAATTCGACCTCGCGGTAACGGTCGTAAAATCGCCACAAAGCCCACAAAACCAGCGCGGTTTCATCTTCCTGAATCGGAATCAGCTTCTTTTTCGCCCAAACGTCCCAAGCCGCGTGCCAGCCCGAAGCGACGCTTCCGTCGGCGTTGTATTTCTGCAAAAAATAGCCGTCCCGATGCACGATTTCAGCGCAGAAATCGTAGAATTTTCTGGTTAAAAACGGGTAACCCGCAAGGTCAAGCGCGTTGGCGACCAATGCGCCGTCGCGCGTCCAGAGATAGCTGTAGTGATCGGTGGCGCGCTCGGTTACCTCGGAATCGTTCGCCGCCAGAATCGCGCCGCCGTTGTCAATCTGCGTGCGGGCGATTAAAAGCGAACGCTTGTAAAGCTCGATGATTTCCGGCGGGAGATCGCCGAACTCGGTTTCGTTTTTATTCACCCAGACGCGCCAGTAATTTTCCGTATATTTCAGATATTTCTGCGGCTTTTCCTCTAAAACGTGCCGGTTCAAACGGCAAACTTCAGCGTGCGAAGTTCCAGCCGCGATCCAGTAAAAAAACTCGAAAAAGCTCTGCCCTTCCAGTGTGAAATACAAGCCGATAGTCGAATCCACCGAGCCTTCCGTTATCGCGCCGCCCGAAAGCTCGCCGTCTTCCGCGTCGCGCCAGGTTCCCTCCTGATCGCGGAAAGCCTTTCTTCCGGTGGCGAAAGAATCGAAATGAGGTTCGGTATTGATTAAAAAATAACGTTTTTTCTTGTAATGAATAAGCGAAAAGCTTTCCGGGTCGTAAAATGCAGTGTCGCCGATTTTGCTTTCCGAGATGCGAAAGTCGTGGTGCAGAAAAATACGGATTTCGCGGCGGCTGTCAAGCAGATTACTGACGATCACGCGCCGCAGAAAAATGTCCTCGTGGCTGGCGACCGTGTCGTTTGAAACGATCTCCAAACCCAGATTTTCATTGGTCAAACGAACATCGGTTACCAAAGTTTCAGGCAGATATTTTAAT
>DATHTS010000301.1:0-5807 GCA_035462935.1 Pyrinomonadaceae bacterium | reverse complement strand
AAATTATCCCGCGAATTCTACCTGCGCGGCGACACTCTGCAAATCGCGCGTGATTTGCTCGGCAAAGTTCTGGTCGTGCCGACTGAAACAGGCGAGAGAGTTTCGGGAATGATTGTCGAAACCGAAGCCTATCTCGGCGCGGAAGATAAAGCCGCGCATTCTTTCGGAAATCGCCGCACAAACCGCACCGAAACTATGTTCGCCCAAGGCGGCACGGCTTACGTTTATTTCATTTATGGAATGTATTTTCAATTTAACGTCGTGGTCGGCGAAATCGGAACGCCGCACGCGATTTTAATTCGCGCTGTTGAGCCGCTTGAAGGAATCGAAATTATGCGCGAGCGGCGCGGACAAATGAAAGACACGAATCTAACTTCCGGTCCCGGCAAACTCTGCATCGCGTTCGGTATTGATAAATCTTTCGATAAGGAAGATTTGCTCGGCGGTCGTGTTTGGATTGAAGAAGGCGAAAAGTTTTCCACAGATTCGATTGCCTGTGGAAAACGCATAGGGATTGATTATGCCGAAGAATACGCTGAAAAACCCTGGCGATTTTGGATAAAAAATAATTCGTTTGTCAGCCGAAAATAACCTCGCCATTTTTCTCATTATGAATTGAATGTTTGAAATTTAAAGATTTCGGAATAGGTGAGAAATGAAAAGTAATAGGTGATAATTTCGTTTGTTTTCCTTATCAATTATCACCTCTCACTTATTCTGAAGTTTTCCTCTGTTTTGTCCAATCTTCATAACTTCTGCTTTCTCTAAAAATTTGGCTAATGTGAGTTGTTTGTGTTATACATTGTTTCATAGGTAATACAAAATTCGTTTTGGCTGGAATTTAAATTATGATTTGTTTCGCAGCGAAAGTTTTTATGCCCGACCGCAGAAGGAAATTGCTTCGACCGCTTATTTTATCGAGAGTTCCCGCCGGATTTCCCAGCCCGGCGGAAGATTACGTCGAGGGCAGAATTGATTTGAACCGCGATTTGATTCGCCATCCGCTTGCCACATTCTATGTGCGAGTGGCAGGTGATTCGATGGAGCCGCTGATTCAGCCGGGCGCGTTGATTGTGGTTGACCGGATGCTTGAAACCAAAGACGGCGATATTGTCATCGCCAGAATCGGCAGCGAGCTTTGTGTCAAGGAATTGAAAATTGAAAAAGACGGCTCAGTCTGGCTCTTTTCAAAAAATCCGCTTTACCAGCCGATTCAAATCGAAGAGGAAATGGATTTTGAAGTTTGGGGGAAAGTTCAGCACGCGATTCACAGTTTTTAGAAATATGATGATTGCTTTGATTGACTGCAATAATTTTTACGTTTCGTGCGAGCGCGTTTTCGCGCCGGAGTTGAGGAATCGCGCAGTCGTGGTTTTGTCGAATAACGACGGCTGCGTGATCGCGCGTTCGGAAGAAGCCAAAGCTCTGGGAATAAAAATGGGAACCCCGTTTTTTCAAATCGAGGAATGGGCGGAAAGCGGGCAAATCGCGGTTTTTTCATCGAATTACACGCTTTACGGCGATATGTCCTCGCGGGTGATGGAGGCGCTCGGTTATTTTTCGCCGCAAACGGAAATTTATTCGATTGACGAAGCATTTCTGGAATTGGAAAGTGAAGCGGCGGCGGAACAAATCCGCGCGAAAATAAAAAAATGGACGGGCATTCCGGTTTCAATCGGCATCGCGCCGAACAAAACTCTGGCGAAAATCGCTAATCGCACGGCGAAAAAAACAGGCTTGGGCATTTTCTCTCTAATGGACGAAGCAATCCAAACCGAAGTTTTAGCGGCAATTCCCGCCAGCGACATCTGGGGCATCGGCTACAATTCAGCGAAAAAACTGCAACTTATTGGTATTAAAACGGCTTTGCAGTTAAAAGAAATGGACAGGCGACACGCTCGCAAACTTTTAACGGTAACGGGCGCCAGAATTGTCGAAGAATTAAACGGGCAAACCTGTCTGCCGCTTGAACTTGCGCCGCCGCCGAAAAAATCAATCACCTGCTCACGCGGTTTCGGAAATCCGGTCGAATTAATCGCAGAATTAAAAGAAGCGCTGGACAGCTATCTCGTCAAATCGGCTGAGAAAATGCGTCGGCAGAATCTGACTGCCAGAGCCGTAACCGTTTTTCTGATGACCAACCGTTTTTCCAATCAGCCGCAATACAGCAACTCGAAAACGGTCGAACTGGCAAACGCTACCAACTCGACAATCGAGCTGAGACATTGGACAAAACGAATTTTAGAAGAAATCTACCGCGAAGGCTTTTTATACAAAAAAGTCGGCGTCATTTTGCAGGGCTTGCAGCCCGAACCGGCGGAAACGATTCGGATTTTCGGCGAAAAGCGTTATGAAAAAGAAAAGCGCTTGTGCCGGGCGATTGATAAAATCTCGAAAAAATACGGCAAGGAAACGATTCAATTCGGTTTTCAAAAGATGCGGAAGCATTGGCAGATGCGTGCCGAAAGAAAATCGTGTCGCTATACAACCTGTTTGAAAGAAGTTTTGCAGATTAGTTGATTCACTAAACTTCTTACCCGGAATGGTGTTTGATAAATCGTCTGAGTTAAATAGCAAATTGTGTCAATAGTTTTTTCTTCCGAGATTTAGTATCATTTCCCGTATGAAAACACTGTATCCTGAGATTGAACCGTTTGATTCGGGAATGCTTAAAGTTTCCGATCTGCACACGATTTATTACGAGCGCGTCGGAAATCCCGAAGGCATTCCGGTCGTTTTTCTGCACGGCGGACCGGGCGGCGGGCTGATTCCGATGTATCGGCAGTTTTTCGACCCGAAAGCGTATCACGTCATCCTCTTCGACCAGCGCGGTTCGGGGCAGTCAACGCCGCACGCAGAGCTTAAAGAAAACACGACATGGGATTTGATTGAAGACATCGAGACTTTGCGCGAAAAGTTCGGCATCGAAAAATGGTTTGTATTCGGCGGTTCGTGGGGCAGCACGCTCAGTTTGGCTTACGCCGAAACGCACCCTGAAAGAGCGCGCGGGCTTATTTTGCGCGGCATCTTTTTGACGCGCCCGAAAGAACTCAAATGGTTTTATCAATTCGGCGCGAGCGAGATTTTTCCCGATTTCTGGGAAAGTTTCCGCGACGAGATTCCCGAAGACGAGCGCGGCGATTTTATGTCGGCGTATTACAAACGCCTGACCAGCGACAACGAAGAAATAAGGCTTTCCGCCGCTCGCGCGTGGAGCGTTTGGGAAGGCGCGACTTCAAAGCTTTTTCCTGATGTTTCGTTGATGGAGCATTTCGGCGAACCGCACGAAGCGCTCAGTTTGGCGCGTATCGAATGTCATTATTTTATGAATAATTCGTTTTTCCCGTCGGAAAACTATCTTCTCGAAAACGTTGATAAAATACGTCATATTCCGACCGTGATTGTGCAAGGGCGTTACGATGTCGTCTGCCCGATGACGAGCGCGTGGGAACTGAAAAATGCTTTTTCCGAAGCCGAGTTGATTGTTGTTCCCGACGCCGGACATTCGATTTCAGAAAGAGGGATTTCGGCGGCTCTGGTTGATGCGATGGATAAGTTTCGGGATAAAGAGAAGGGGCAAACTGCATAGAAACGAAGGCTGTAAAACCGATTCGGAACAGATGCCAAGTTTCGAGTCGAACAAGCCGCGTTTTCGCCGGACGCGATGCGGACGGATGAAACTTGGCGCGAATATCTGTATTATGAAACTGTGTGATTTTGATTAATGGTTTGAAACTTTTTTGTTTGGACTTGCGTCAAAGGTTGTTGAAGAAACTATGAAAAAGGCGGATAAAAATAAAAACGGCTCAAATTTGCCGCGAGCGAAAGATTTTAAGCTGCCGAAGCGTCTGACTAAAGATCAGAAGGAACTTATCGAAGCGACTCGTGAAGCAATGAAAGCCTTAAAGGAAGAAGAAGCCAAATATGGCAAAAAAACCTATTTGTGATACATCCGTTTTTTCGGATTATGCCGATTATATTGATCGCATAATTCTGTCCGTGCTTTTTCCGACAATTGTGCTTTTTGAACTCGTGGCAACATCGCTTGATGAAGCTACTTTGCAAAAATATGAGCGGTGGCGTATTTTACTCAACAAAAATAATTGTCTGATAAACCTAACGACAAGCGATTGGTGGGAAACATCGAAAGCGATTCGGCGGCTTTATTTGAAAGGAATCGAGCAGCCGTCAAAAATTAAGACTTTGCGAAACGATGCGCTGATTGCGCGGTTGGCGGTAATACACGGCGGCTTTGTCGTGACACACGATATTGATGATTTCGAGATAATCCAAAAAGTTATGCCGCGTCTTGAGATTATCTCGGCGCAGGAATTCTTTAATTATTAAAATTTAGTAACAAATCAGGAGAAGTTAAATGTTTGTAGTTAATTTATTTTTAATCGGACTCGGAACCACCGAGATTATGTTGATCGTAGCGGCTTTGTTTCTGCTTTTCGGAGCGAGCCGCTTGCCGCAGCTTGCCAAATCCTTGGGACAGAGCCGCAAGGCTTTCAAGGAAGGAATGCGCGAGGCGGAAGAGGAATTTGAGTTGGAAAAAGATGGAAAAATGCTTAACTCAAAAATCGCCGCGCCGCAAATTTCCAACGTTGACGACGAAACTTTATTTGAGGAAGCGCGCCGCCGCGCCGCGATGAAAAGAGAAAGCTAAAAGCCTGAGTTTTTTTCACCGACGACCAGCGTCATTTTCACCGAAAAGCGAAAACTCATTCCTTCAATGTCGGCATCAACCGTTTGGGCAAGGCGTTCGGCTACTTGGTCTTGTTCCTCCTCGTTCAAAAATCCGAGCCATGCCGGAAGCAGAAAATCGGCAACGAGCGGCGAATTGACAAATTCCGCGCCGTTTTCAAACTCGAAAATTTCATTTTTGGTTTCCGTGTGAAGTTTCGATAAACCGAGATTTTCGGCAATTTCTTCCGTATCCGACACCGCCGGAAGCTCCGTAATCAAACGCTCGACCTCCGCGCCTCGTTCCAGCCAATCCATTTCCAGCAAAGTCTGCCAAAGGTAAGAAAAAATCTCGCCGAAACTCCCGCGCGTCGGCAGAAAAAACGCGAATTGCTCTCTGGATAAACCAGCCGTTTCAGCCAGAAAATCTTTTAATTCCGCAGGTCGGATAAAACTCGCGTCCGCCAGAACCGCGTCGAATCTTTCATCCGGCAAAGCAGCGCGAAATTTTATACCGGATTTGACGGCTTCCGCTTTAGCGCGGGCAATAATCATCAGTTCCTCGTTTTCGCAAACGCAGGTGAGTTCGGCGTCTTCGGCGAGCTTCTCTTCCAAATCGAGCGCGAAATTTCCCGTCCCGGCATTAACGTAGAGAAGCTCCCCGGTATTTTTCGCATTCAAATTTTTGCCGATCAGATTTGTAAAACGCTCCGTCCAATCGCCGGCAATATAAAGGTCTCGTAAAAACGCGAGTTCTTTCTCCGTTCTGCTCATACAAATATTTAACCGCAAATCACGCGGCGAATGCAAAAAGAACTTTTTTACGCAGCTAACGGAAAATAAGAAAAAACTTGATTTTATGTCCAATCAGCGATCTTCTACCTGTATATATTGACTTCAACATAAAAATAAACTATAAAAGCAAAGCTCAACTAAAATACCAAGGTCATATTTCATCAATCTTTAAGAAAGTTTGTAAGGTTTTCCATCAAATTTATATTTAGATTGTAAGGTTTGATAAAACAGTTGGGTGACGGATTAAAGTTAATCTTTGAATAGTTAGGAATTGATATTGATTAAAGTTTTATAAAAAGGAGAGAAATTAATGGAAAATTTAGAAT
>DATHTS010000300.1:0-9763 GCA_035462935.1 Pyrinomonadaceae bacterium | reverse complement strand
GCGGAAAATCGTCCCGCAAAATACGTGAACATTTTGCGCGAGAAGCTGGATGACAAGGCAATTCACAATCGAACCGGCGCGCGTTTTCATTCGAGCTATTGGACGGCAAAATTGCTTTGGCTAAGGAAAGATTTTCCGCGAATTTTTGAAAAAACGGCGAAATGGCTTTCCTTCAGCGATTTTGTCGGTTTGAGATTGTTTGATAATTCTGCAACAAGCGTTTCGATGGCTTCGGGGACAGGAATTTTCGATATTCGCTCGTTAGTTTGGGATGAAGAATTAGTAAAGTTCCTTAAAATAAAAACTGAGAATCTTCCCGAAATTGTTGAAAAAGATTCACATTTTTTTCAATTAAATAAAAAATACGCCAAGCATTGGGAAAAACTCAAAGAAGCAAAATGGTTTCCGGCAATCGCCGACGGCGCAGCGAATAACATCGGCGCGGGTTGCGTCACAAAGATGAAAGCCGCGCTGATGATCGGAACTTCGGGCGCGATGCGCGTCGCTTATACGGGCGAGCCGCCGAAAGAGATTCCGAGCGGTTTGTGGTGCTACCGAATTGACCGGAAAAGAGTAATCATCGGCGGCGCGATTTCAGACGGCGGCGGGCTTTACCGCTGGCTGAAAGATACGCTCAAAATCAACGAGATTGACGACATCGTCGAAGCGCAAATCGAAAAGCGCGAGGCTGATTCGCACGGGCTTGTTTTTCTGCCTTTTCTGGCAGGCGAGCGAAGCACCGGCTACAACGAATCGGCGAAAGGCGCGATTCTCGGCTTGCATTCCGGCACGGATGCGATTGACATCGCGCAAGCCGCGCTCGAATCGGTCGCGTATCGTTTTGCGGAAATTTACGAACAATTAAATAGTGTCGTAAACATAAAAGAAATCATCGCATCGGGCGGCGCACTGCGCGAATCACCGGTTTGGACGCAGATTATTGCGGATGTTTTAGGGAAAAATTTGGCTTTGCCCGATGTGCGCGAAGCATCTTCGCGCGGCGCGGTTTTGCTTGCGCTGGAAATGATTGGCAAAATAGAAAGCATCGAAAAACCGGACGCGCCGAAAGGTCGTGAATTTATGTTTGATAAAAAACGACACGCGATTTACAAAAAAGCGCGGGTTCGCCACAAGCATTTTTACGAGATGTTATGCAAATGACGCTGACAAATTTTGAAGGATTGGTTGAAGCTAAAATTGTCGAGCGCGGCTTTGATTATTACAAACGCGGACGCATCGCCAAAGTTGAACAGGTTGGTGAAGGTGAGTTCAGCGCGATTGCTTTTGGAAGCGATAAGTATGAAGTTTACGTCAAAACAGACGGCGAGAAAATCGTTGAATACGAATGCGATTGCCTATACGATTGGGGAAATACCTGCAAACACGCGGTCGCTGTTTTTTACCAAATCAGATACGGAAACTTTTCTAACACGGGCGATAAAACCCGCGAGATTCTGGACAATTTGAATGATGACGCTTTACGAAGATTTGTTTCGCTTACGCTCAAAAAAGACCGATGCTTCCGGCGCAAGTTTCTTCGGGAATTTGACGAGGAATTTGAGGATGACGAAGATGACGAATTTTTCGATGAAGATTATTATTGAGGCAGGATAGAAATTTATGAAGCAAATTATTTTCACCGCGATTTTGATTTTTGCCTTTTGTTTTGCCTGTTTTGCCCAAACAGATAGAATTCCCTGTCCAGCAGTTAAAATTGCATCTGCAAGTGAAATGTTAATTCCTGACAAATCAACTTTAGTTGAAACTCAATTAAGCGGTGCTAAGAAAACTAGCCTCGAATATTTTTGGACGGCATCGAGCGGAAATATTGTTCAAGGACAAGGAACGCCAAAAATACAATTTCTGGCAAGTGAAAAGGATTTTGGCTCAATAATTACTTTTACGGTTAAAGTAATCGGATTGCCAGAAGGTTGTGAAAGCAATTTTTCAGAGAGGTTTATTGTCGTTCCAAAATCCTTTCCTCCACACCCGGTTGATGAATATGGAAAACAATCCTTGGAAATCGAAAAAACAAGACTTGATAATTTTTTTATTCAATTGCAAGGAGATAAAACTTTTAGGGGAATTATAGATTTGAAATTTGATAAAAAAGATTCTCGAAATTACAAGCTATCTCGGCTGAAAAATATTTATAACTTTTTAAAGTTTAGAAAATACGACTTAAAACAGATTCTATTTTTAGTTTCGGAAGGCGATTTTGAGATAACGAGGCTTTGGATTGCCTATCCAAAAGCGAAAATTTCAGATATTAAAACAGGAAATTATACAATAATTGAAGCTAGAGAATTTAACCAAAAAATCAAGGAATTATTTCCCAAAAAATAAAAACTATGACAGCGCCAATGACACAACAAACAATCGAAGAACTTTCCATAAACACTATCCGAACCTTGTCGCTCGACGCCGTGCAGAAGTCAAAAAATTATTTAATCTCTTAAGTTATAATGAATATTGGATTAGCAGAAAAACAATCTACCGGACAAACTCGACTGAAAGATGAGATAAGTCAGCTTAATAGAAGTTTGGAACAAAAATTCCGTAACAAACTAGAAGTTTGCAGAGATTTGTCCCGCGTCCTGGTTAGCTTCCAAGGCAACAAATCGCGCCCATCTTATCGCTGGTATAAATACAAGGAAGGCTTTTCCGCCTCGCTCGTCGATTACTTTTTAAATGAAAACAATTTAAACGATGGAATAATTCTGGACCCTTTTGCCGGCAGCGGAACGACTCTTTTTGTCGCCAGCGAGCGCGGGCTTCAGGCGGATGGAATCGAGCTTTTGCCGGTTAGCCAGCAACTCGTAAAAAAAAGAAAAATAATCGAGACGGAACTTACCGAGCAAGACCTTTTGGATTTGCAAAATTTTGTTTCAGAGGAGAGGTGGAAAAAGTCAGATGAGAGAATTCCAATTAATGAGTTAAGAATTACCCTCGGGGCGTATCTTGCTGAAACTAAAGACCAGACTGAAAGATTTTTAGCCGCCGTTAAAGCGGAAAAAAGTAAAAACGTTCGAGAAGCTCTGGAGTTTGCGCTGCTTTGCATTTTGGAATCGGTTAGTTTTACCCGCAAAGACGGGCAGTATCTCCGCTGGGATGATCGTTCGGGAAAACGCGCCGGGGTAAAAAAGCCGTTTAATAAGGGTTTTATTCCCGATTTTCAGACTGCGATTACCGGGAAAATTAGAGAAATTATTTACGATTTACAACAGAAGGAAATCGGCGGACTTTTTGAAATCGAAAACAAAAACGGAAAAATTAATTTATATGAAGGTTCTTCGCTTTATATAATGCCCTCTTTGCCCGCCGATTTTTACGACGGATTGGTTACATCTCCGCCGTATTGCAATCGTTACGACTACACCCGAACATATGCTCTGGAATTGGCTCTACTTGGAGTTGACGAAAAGGGGTTAGCTGATCTGAGACAGAGAATGCTTAGCTGCACAGTCGAAAACAAAGCAAAAGACCTTTTGGGAATAAACCCGAAGTGGCAAAGGGCGGTTGAAGCGGCGGAAAATCAAGCTCTTTTGCAGGCAATTCTCAATTATCTTGAAATTGAAAAGGAAGAAAAACGATTAAATAATGACGGTATTTTAAGAATGGTGCGCGGATATTTTTATGAAATGGCTTGTGTAATAGCCGAAAGCGCCAGAGTTTTAAAGTCGAAAGCGCCCCTGATTATGGTTAATGACAACGTTCGTTACGCGGGCGTAAGCATTTCGGTTGATTTAATCCTTTCAGATTTTGCGCAAAATTTAGGTTTCGAGGTGGAAAAGATTCTGGTTTTACCGAAAGGCAAAGGCAACAGCAGTCAGCAAATGGGCGAGCATGGGCGAGAGGCTTTACGAAAATGCGTGTATGTCTGGAGAAAAATCTGATTTATGGCGAAAAAGCCTTATCTGAGGCATCTCAAAACTTTTGCGGATTTGATAACCGCCTATGAAGCAACGCGGGCGGGTTTTATTGCATTGGCTTTGGAAAAAAATCGTCGCGCGACGCCGTTTGTCGAACAAGCCAGAGCGTTAAAGCTCATCGCTTCAACAGCAAAAAATCCCTCCCAGCTTCTTAAAATGGAAGAAATTCAGCCTGCTTTGCTAACCGCCGCAGGTATTTCCGATAAAGCCGCCGTTCATCTTCACGGAGAAGACAAGCTGGATGCCATGCAAGGATTGATTCAGAATTTTCTCGAACCTGCGGGTAAAGATTTCGTTGAGGAACTGGTTTATCGTTATTTGCTGACCCGCGGAGATACTTTAGGCGGTTCGATGCGAAATGCCGGCGGGGCGATTGCGCAGAGAAAACTAAGCCGCGCTCTAATTTCATCTCTCCGAATTTCCGGGAGAGTTTACGGATGGCTGCATTCGGCTGATAATCAATGGTTGGAAGCAACCGAAGATGATGCCGACATTGAGTTGTATTTGCGCGGTTTGAGTTGGCAAAAAGGCAATCAATTCCGAACGCTTATCTTTAATCTTACCGTTCCGATAGTAAGAAATAACATAGATTTATGCCTGCTTAATTGCTCCCCGCGACAAATCGAAACCAAAATTCAGGCAAGAGAAATTTTTCAAAATTCCAATATTTATCGAGCCTTCGGCGAACTTAAAGGTGGAATTGATCCGGCAGGCGCGGATGAACATTGGAAGACAGCGCGCACCGCGCTTATCCGCATTGAGACATCTTTTGCTAGAATTAATCTCAAACCTGAATTATTTTTCGTTGGAGCGGCAATTGAACGAAAAATGGCAGTGGAAATCTGGGATATGCTGGAAAACAAAATGCTTTCTAATGCCGCAAATCTAACCGATGAGCTTCAACTGGCTTCTTTAGCTCACTGGTTGTGCAATATTTGAAGATTTATTATTTTTGAGAGAAAACTATGACAGCGCCAATGACACAACAAACAATCGAAGAACTTTCCATAAACACTATCCGAACCTTGTCGCTCGACGCCGTGCAGAAGGCGAATTCCGGGCATCCGGGACTGCCTTTGGGGATGGCTCCGGCGGCTTATGTTTTGTGGACGCAATTTTTGCGGCACAATCCGAAGAATCCGCGCTGGTTTAACCGCGATAAGTTTCTTTTGAGCGCCGGACACGGCTCGATGCTGGTTTACAGCCTTTTGCATCTGACGGGCTACGAATCGGTTTCGATGGACGAGATTAAAAATTTCCGGCAGCTTCATTCCCGAACGCCCGGACATCCCGAAAATTTTATGACCGAAGGCGTGGAAATCACGACCGGACCGCTCGGGCAGGGTTTTGCCAACGGCGTCGGGATGGCAATCGGCGCAAAACATCTGGCGGCGGTTTTTAACCGCGAGGGTTTTCCGGTCGTGGATAATTACGTTTACGCGATTGTGTCGGACGGCGATTTGATGGAAGGCATTTCGAACGAAGCCGCGTCGCTCGCCGGGCATCTCGAGCTCGGCAATCTGATTTATCTCTACGACGACAATTACATCACGATTGACGGCGCGACGAATCTCGCCTTTACCGAAGACCGCGCGGCGCGTTTTGAGGCTCTCGGCTGGCACGTGCAGACGGTTGACGACGGCAATGATTTGATTGCGATTGAGCAAGCCATTGAAGCGGCGCGAGAAGTAACAAACCAGCCTTCGCTGATTTGCGTGAAAACGATTATCGGCTACGGAATGCCCAAACAAGGCACGAACAAAGCGCATTCGGACGCGCCGGGCGAGGAAGCCGTGCGCGAGACGAAACGCAATCTCGGCTGGGACGAGGACAAGCATTTTTACGTTCCCGATGAAGTTTACGAGCATTTCCGACAGGCGATGAGGCGGGGCGAAACGATTGAAAATGAATGGAACAGAGTTGTCGAAGAATACTGTGAAAAATACGAGGAAGAAGGCAGACGCTTGAAGTTAATTATGCGAAACGAACTGCCCGAAGGCTGGGAAGACCCGCTGCCGACATTTGAAAACGTCGAATCAAAAGCGACGCGCGCATATTCGGGCGAAGTCATCAACGCGATTGCCGGAAAAGTCCAAAATTTAATCGGCGGCTCGGCGGATTTGACCGGCTCGAACAACACGGAAATCAAATCTTCGCACGCTTTTCAGCCGACGGAATACGACGGGCGCAACATCTATTACGGCGTGCGCGAACACGCGATGGGCGCGGCGATGACCGGCATTTCGCTCAACGGCGGCTTGATTCCGTTCGGCGGCACGTTCCTGACTTTTTCCGATTATATGCGCCCGGCGATCCGGCTCGCCGCGCTTTCGGGAATTCAGGTGATTTACGTTTTCACGCACGATTCCATCGGTCTCGGCGAAGACGGTCCGACGCATCAATCGGTCGAACATCTCGCCGCTTTAAGAGCGATTCCGAAACTCGCCGTAATCCGACCCGCCGACGCCCACGAAACCCGCGAAGCGTGGCGCATCGCTCTAAAAAGAAAACAAGCGCCGACCGCCTTTGCGCTCTCGCGTCAAAAAGTCGCGGTGATTGATAGAAACAAATTCGCGTCCGCCGAAGGCACACAAAAAGGCGCGTATATTCTGGCGGAAGCCGACGGCGAAAACCCACAATTGATTTTAATTGCGACAGGTTCGGAAGTCGGTTTAGCACTGGAAGCCAGAGAACAACTGCAATCCGAAGGCATCTCAACGCGCGTCGTTTCAATGCCCTGCTGGGAGCTTTTTGACGAGCAATCCGCCGAATACCGCGAAGAAGTTTTGCCTCCAAACATAAAAGCGCGTCTGGCAATCGAAGCGGGCGTAAGCTTAGGCTGGGCGAAATATGTCGGCGATGCGGGCGATACATTGACGGTTGATAAATTCGGCGCCTCCGCGCCTGCTGAAGATGTGTTTGAAGAATATGGTTTTACGGTTGAGAATGTGGTTAAAAAAGCGAAAAGTTTGATTTAAAAATGTGAATGAAAACCTCAAAAAAACCGGCGCGGGCGGTAATTGGAAACGCATGGACGAACAATTTGACTCAAGCATTGTCCTGCAATCAAGCGGGCTTTCCTGCGTTTCCGCCGTCGGCGAAATGCTTCTCAAACGTCGCGGAATAAGATTATCTCAGCAGGAAATTATTGATATAATAGGAGAGCCGACGCATCTCGGCAGTTTAGCTGAGCTGTTAAATCAAGCAGATATTTTGGAAACCGGGAAAGAATGGCATGGAGTTTTTGTTGAAGAAGAAATTTTGGAAACCCTGCTTAATCTCGAAAGCTTGGGGGTAGTTCTGCGCGAACCTTTTGAAATAGGACATGCTGTTTTGGTTGAAGGAAAAACGAAAGAAGGTTTGGTTAAAATCAAAGACCCATTTGATCAGACTTCCTATAAAATGCTGTGGGAGGATTTTCTGAATCATTGGAACGGCGAGGTTATTTTTTATGGAAGAATTAAATAATTTAGATTTACTGGAAATAACAACTCTAAAACCAAAGGAATTTCTTTTGACAATGAATGTGAATGACGAAAGGAGAAATTTCACCGTTTATGTAGAAATGACCGAGCCGATTTTCGGTATAAATTTTTCGAATGATTTTATTTATCTTTCAAGAAATTATTTCGTTGATACTAAACGGCTAGTCAGTATCGTCAAAAATTGTTACTACGGCGAAAAAATTGATTTGCCTGTTTCGCTTTTAATTGAAGAAAGTGTTCCTGATCTGCAAACCGCATAAGATTTGCTGCTCCTGCTCCCGCCGAAGATGAGTTTGAAGAATATGGTTTTACGGTTGAGAATGTATTAGAAAAGCGAAAAAGTTAATCTAATGAAGTATGAAATTACATACTGATTTTCATGATTACTATGATTATGCAGTCGGTTATGGCATTGACGAAAATGTTCACTACAACCGTTTTACTAAGGAAGTTGAAATAGGCATCAAGCCGATGGGTGATTTTCCGCCAACAGGTCTTGATGCTTATCTGCTCGGTTTCTGCGGAACTGTTTATCCAATTACTGAACTAAAAAAGATAAATAGATCAATTTATGACTGTGAATATGATTACGGCGATTATGAAGTAATTGAAACGTATTGGGCATATTCTTTTGAAGAAGCCGAAGGCAAATATCGTGAATGGGAAGATACTTGTAAAGGTTTTTATTATTCAAATGACAGGGAGCGGCTAAGAATAAAGCAGTTTTTTATTGATTGGAAATTTCAAAGCGACGAAATTTTTCTTGAACATAAAGTTCCAGTTTGGATAATTAGAATGGACACAACTGGAAATAAAGGGCTTGTCAATCCAAAATTAAAAGATTATGAATTTGACCGAATAAAAGATTCTTTTACGACGTTTCAAGAAATTTCAGTATATCTCTCAAATATTCTCGTCGAACAAAAAGAAACTGCCATTATCGAAGATAAATTTCGAATTGAACAGCACGGTTTCGATTTAAAGAAAAGTTTTCGTAAAGAAAGGAAAGCATAATTCCCTTTTGAAAACTCCAGCCAGCATTTTAAAAATTACTTCTTCTCCATTGCCTGCCTGAAAGCAGCAGTGATTGCCGGATTTGTTACATAATTTTTAAAAACAACGCTTTTATGCTGCGAATTTCCGGCAAACCCTTTGCGGAATTCTTCTAAATTGACGCTTTTTCTGGCTTGTTCGAGCGTTTCGCCGCGCCGGACGGCGGATTCGATTTGCTGTTTGAGGGAAGCCAACATTTGAATCATCAGTTTCGCGTAAGAGTCTTCACGCATAACGGGACCGTGACCGGGGATGATTATTTTCGGTTGGAGCGCGAGCATTTTTTCCAGCGTCGCACCGTATTCGAGCGGGTAGGAAGTCGAACCGATGAGCGGGACGGGATGGACGATAAGGTCGCCGCTGATTACGATGTTTTCCTGCGGAAGATGGACGACCAGATCGGCAGCGGTGTGGGCTCGTCCGAGATGGAGGATTTCGATTGTTCGGCTGCCGCGATGAATTGTCAAGCTGTCTTCGACGGCGATTGTCGGCAGGATTATTTGAAAATCTTTTGATTCCGCGAGATATTGCTCGATGATTTTTATGTCGCTCGAATAGCCGAGCCGTTCTTCTTCGGTAATCGGTTTGCCTTCGAGATTTTGATTTTTCCCGATTATTTCCTTGAGATATTTGACGAAACCGCCGCCGTTTTCCAGAGTTTGTTTTCGATTCGACGCGCCGACGGTCGGCAAATCTTTCAGCGTGCTGATGTGCCCGATAAATTCGACGTTCGGAAAGGCTTCGCGGTAAGCCTTGTTCCCGATGATGTGGTCTTCGTGCCAATGCGTGTTGATAACGTATTTGACCGGTTTATCGGTTAGTTTTTTCAGGGCGGCGATTACTTCTTTGCTCGATTTGCTTGTGATGTTGGCGTCAACGACGATGACATCCGCTTCGTTGATGATAAAAGTTACGTTCGGGTCAAACCAGAGCGACGGCGGTTCTTTGCGAATCAGTGTGTAAACGCCTTCGGCAACTTTTTGAACCTCGGAATTTTCGGTTTGTTTAGTTTGAGCCGGAAATTGAACGCAGAAAATAATTGTAAAGGTAAACAACACTAAAGTTTTGCCGTAAAAGTTTCTCATCGTTTCTTCTTTTAATGAATCGGGAAAAATTAGAGTTTAGCAACAAAATTTGCGACGGCAATTAAATTGTGACGAGACGCGGAAATAGAGTGTAAGGCGTTATAAATGAAAAAGGGGAAATTCTAAATATTTAAAGCAGATTTCAGTTATTTGAAATACAAGACGATACGGAATAAGTGATAAGTCGTAAGTGAAAAGTGAGAAGAAA
>DATHTS010000299.1:0-3379 GCA_035462935.1 Pyrinomonadaceae bacterium | reverse complement strand
TGAGACCAAAAACGGACAAAAAAACGAAATCGAGATTGATTCGGAAGAGGAGTTTAATCGAATTTTAGAAAGCGAATTTCATATCAAACGAAAATAGTATTTCCGTTTTTCAGTAAAAACATATTTGCATTTCCTTCTTTGGTTAAATTTTCCTAAAAAGTCTATAATCTCGTCTTTAAAATCTATGACAAATTCAATTTCATATTCCGACGCGGGCGTTTCGATTGACAACGCGAACGCGGCGGTCGAAAAAATCAAAAATTTCGCCAAATCAACTTTTAATGAACGGGTTCTGACCGAAATCGGCAGCTTCGGCGGAATGTTTTCCGCTGCGTTTCCCGAAATGAGTGATCCTATTCTGGTCGCTTCCGCAGACGGCGTCGGCACAAAAGTAAAAGTCGCTTTTCTGGCAAACGTGCATAACACTGTCGGGCAAGACCTCGTAAATCATTGCGTCAACGATATTTTAGTCCAGGGCGCGCGACCGCTTTTTTTTCTCGATTATTTCGCCACCGGAAAACTCGATCCCGAAGTAACGGCAACAGTTGTTGAAGGAATGGCAAAGGCTTGCAGAGAAAATAATTGTGTCCTGCTCGGCGGCGAAACGGCGGAAATGCCCTCGATGTATGCGGCAGGCGAATACGATCTGGCAGGTTTTATCGTCGGCGTAGTTGATAAATCGAAGGTTATTGACGGAAAAAATATTGCGGCGGGCGACGTTGTTTTAGGTTTACCTTCCAGCGGCTTGCACACAAACGGCTATTCGCTGGCTCGGAAACTTCTGTTTGATACCGGAAAATACAGCATTTCAAGCGTTCTGCCGGAAATGCACTCGACGCTCGACGACGTTTTGCTCGAACCGCACAAAAGCTATCTGCCCGCGCTGGAAGACTTGCTCGATTCGGGAAAAATAAAAGGCTTGGCGCACATCACCGGCGGCGGTCTCCTGGAAAATATCCCGCGCATTTTGCCAGAAAATGTTTCGGTTGAGATAAGACGCGGAACCTGGGACGAACTACCGATTTTCGGCATAATGCAGAAGATCGGGAATGTAGAAGACAAAGAGATGTTCCGCACGTTTAATATGGGCATCGGAATGGTCGTGATTTGCGCGGGAGAAGATAAAGATTTTTTGAGAAATCATCTGGGCGAATGTTTTGAGATCGGAAGAGTTGTTGAAGGAAATAGAGACTCGCGTGTTATGATTTTGTAGGGGTTTAATAGTTTATGGAAATCAGCGTTAAATTGCCTGACAGCTTGTATCGAGACGTTTCTCATCTGGCGCGGTCGAAGAAAAAGAGCGTTGCCGAGTATGTCAAAAATGCAGTGCGAAAAGCTGTTGAAGAAGAAGCAGAAACCTTGGAAAAACCTCTGGCGGGTTGCTCGGACGAAGAAGTTTTGGCTTTGGCAAATATGAAAATGTCCGAAGCCGAAAACGCGCGGATGAGTGAATTACTAGATAAACAGCGGGAAGAGATAATTACGCCGCTCGAAAGAAACGAGCTGGACGCTCTGTTTCGGGTTTATCAGGTCGGGAATTTGCGAAAATCGCAGGGAATTTATGAAGCCGTCCAGCGCGGTTTGATCAAAACGCCTGACGATTTAGAATGAGCTTGCTCCCGAAAAAATTGGATGAAGAAATCCGCAGCGAAGCCAAAAATCGTTGCGGTTATTGTTTGGGCGAACAAAAATACATTTTGGCTTGGCTCGAAATCGAACATATTTTTTCCGCGCTCTAAAAGTGGAAAAACGGTGAAGGAAAATTTATGGCTGGACGGTGAAGGAAAATTTATGGCTGGCGTGTCCCTTCTGTAACACGTTCAAAAGTTCGCAAACACACGGAATTGACCCGAAAACCGGAAGAAAAATTCCTCTTTTTAATCCGCGCACGCAAAACTGGAAAGCTCATTTTAAGTTTGATTCGGATAATGCCGCGATAATCGGTAAAACGATGTGCGGACGCGCAACGGTCAATGCTCTGAGACTTAATAACGAATTGGCTTTGGAAACCAGAAAGCATTGGGTCGGCGTCGGCTGGTATCCGCCAAAAGATTAAAAATCTATGAAAATCGGCATTTTAATCTCAGGGCGCGGCTCAGAATGAAATAAATTTCGTGTTAAGATTATTTCGAGGATTTAGTCTATGGAAATCAGCGTTAAATTGCCTGATGGTTTATATCAAAATGTCTCGCATCTCGCGCAGACAAAAAAGAAAAGCGTCGCTGAGGTTGTAAAAAACGCTCTGCGAAAAGCGGTCGAGGAAGAGGCTAGAGATTTTGAAGAACAAGTGAAAATTATCGAAAAGAGTATTCAATTTTGTTCGGACGAGGAAGTTTTGGAACTGGCGAATTTGCAGCTTCCCGATGATGAACGCTTGAGCTGTTTGTTTGAAAAAAACCGGGAAAGCGTTTTGACTAAAAAAGAACGCGCGGAGCTGACAAAAGCGGTTGAGATTAGCCGAATAAACGATTTACGTAAAGCCTTCGGCATCGTCGAAGCGAAAAAACGCGGTTTGATCAAGTGAGTAAAATCTCGAAAGAATTAGACCGGGAAATCCGCGAAGCATCGAAAAATCGTTGTAATTACTGCCTTACGCCGCAATCTTTGACCTCTCACAAGCTGGAAATCGAGCATATTTATCCGATTTCAAAAGGCGGAACTTCCGAAAAAGAAAATTTGTGTCTGGCGTGTCGGCACTGCAATCTTTATAAATCATCGAAAATTTTCGGATACGACGTGATTACGGCTAAGCGTGTGCGTCTATTTAATCCGAATCGGCAAATCTGGACGAAGCATTTTGTTTGGGATAAGGAAAAAACTTCCGTAATCGGCAAGACTCCTTGCGGACGCGCTACGATTTACGCTTTGAAAATGAACGACGATTTACAGACGAACGCGCGCAAAGTTTGGAAATTAACAGGTTTGTTTCCGCCAAAAGATTAAAAATTTATGAAAATCGGCATTTTAATTTCCGGGCGCGGCTCGAATATGGTTGCGATTGTCGAAGCCGTTCAGAGCGGGCGGATTCCTGACTCTAAGGTTGTAATTGTTATCAGCGATAAAACGAGCGCTGCAGGGTTGGAGAAGGCAAAGGCGCGTGGAATAGAAACTCTTGCCATCCCACGAAAAGGACGCACGCGCGAAGAGCATGATACGGAAATTATCGCTGAGCTTGAAAAGCGAGAGGTCGAATTAGTTTGTTTGGCTGGTTATATGCGGCTGCTTTCGTTCGGTTTTATCCGGCAGTTTCATAATCGGATTTTGAATATTCATCCGAGTTTGCTGCCCGCTTTTCGCGGGCTGGACGCGCAACGGCAGGCGGTTGATTACGGCGTGAAGATTTCGGGCTGCACGGTGCATTTTGTTGACGAGGATTTGG
>DATHTS010000298.1:0-9351 GCA_035462935.1 Pyrinomonadaceae bacterium | reverse complement strand
GAGCTTTCGCTTTCGGGCAAAAATCGGATTTTTATAAATAATCAGCTTGTTACACAGGCGTTTCTGAAAAAAATCGGCGCGTTTCTGGTTGATATTCACGGGCAGGGCGAGCAGACGACGCTTTTTAATCCTTCAAATCATCTGGAGATTTTGGATGAATACGCAGGTTTACGAAACGAGCGCGGGCTTCTGCGCGAAAAGTTTATGGAAATGGCTGGAGTGCGGAAAGAACTTGAAAATCTGCGCGAGGATGAAGCGCAAAAGCTCCAACTGCTGGACATTTTGCAGTTTCAGGTTGATGAAATCAAAAAAGTAAATCCGCAAGCGAGCGAAGAAGACGTTCTCGAAGAAGAAAAACGCCGTTTGAACAACATCGAAAAACTTTCATCTTTAAGCGAGGAAAGCTATGCGCTGCTTTATGAAAACGAAGAATCCACAGTTGCAACGCTGGAAAAAGCGATTCGACGGATTAGCGAATTAGCCGAATACGAATCGAGCTTTGCGGCTTACAACGAAAGCTTGAACACGGCGCAGGCGGTTTTGGAAGATTTGGCGATTTCGGTCAGGGATTTTCGCAACCATTTGGAATTTTCGCCGGAAAGATTGGAAGAAATCGAAAACCGTCTGGCGGAAATTTCGCGTCTCAAGCGCAAATACGGCGGCACGGTTGAAACCGTTTTGGCGCATCTGCGCGAATCGGAAGAGCGTTTAAGAAATATCGAAACCGCTGAGCTGCGCGAGGAAGAACTGCGGAAAAAATTAAGTCAAATCCGCGCCGAATATCTGAAAATCGCTTCCGACGTTCACGAAAAGCGCGTGAAAGCCGCGCGGAAATTTGAAAAGGAAGTCGAAGCGAATCTGAAAGCGGTCGCGTTGGAAAAGGCGCGTTTTGAAGTGCGAATCGCCGCACCAAGCGGTGAGGATTTGACGAATCAGAAGAATTTAACAGCAAAAGGTTTCGACCAGATAGAATTTTATTTTTCGGCAAACATCGGCGAATCGCCGAAGCCGCTTGCAAGAGTCGCTTCGGGCGGCGAAGCGTCGCGCTTGATGTTGATTTTGAAAACGACCGCCAAGACAAACGATGCGGAAAAAGCGGTGGTTTTCGATGAAATTGATGTCGGCATCGGCGGGCGAGTAGCGGAAGCAGTCGGCTTAAAATTAAAGGAATTGGCGAAAACGCAGCAGGTTTTGTGCGTTACGCACCAGCCGCAAGTCGCGTCTCTGGCTGACCGGCATTATTTGGTTCAAAAAGCGACAGCGAAAAATCGAACCGAAGTCAGCGTGAAGAATCTGGACAAAACCGAGCGTGTCGAAGAAATCGCCCGAATGCTGGCAGGCGAAAAAATCACCGCGACGGCGCGGCAGCACGCGAAAGAAATGCTAAAAAGAACGGATAATGGATAATGGAAAACGGAAAATTTCTAATTCACATTTTCCATTATCTGTTCTTAAACATCTTTGCGTTGAAAAATTATGGAAGCTGAAATCTTAGCCAAAGTTATTCGCGGCGAAACCGTCGAATCTATTCATCGCGGGCATTTGATTGTCGTTGAAGGCGACGGTAACCCGGTCGCGCAGTTTGGAAATCCCGAAACGGTTACATTTTTTCGCTCGGCGGCAAAGCCTTTTCAGGTTTTGCCGTTTCTGCTGAGCGGCGGCGCGGAAGCATTTGACTTTTCGGAAAGGGAAATCGCGCTGGCTTGCGGCTCGCATTCGAGCGAGGCTTTTCACGTCGAATTGGCGGCAAAAATGCTCGAAAAATGCGGTTTGAGCGAAACTGATTTGCAGTGCGGCTCGCACTTGCCTTTTAATGAAAAAGCTGCTGAAAAAATGGTTGAAAGAAAAGAAAAACCGACGCAACTTTACAATAATTGTTCGGGCAAACACGCGGCGATGCTCGCTTTTGCCAAACACATCGGCGCGGATTTAAGCAGCTATCTTTCGCCCGAAAATCCGATTCAGCAGGAAATTTTGAAAATCGTTTCGCTTTTTACCGGCGTTTCGCCGAATAAAATAAAACTCGCCGTTGACGGCTGCTCCGCTCCTAACTTTGCTCTGCCGATTACGGCGATGGCGAAAAGCTTTGCGAGATTGATTTTTCCGCCCGCGAGTTTTGATGAAAAACTGAAAAAGGCTTGCCGCCGCGTTGTTTCGACAATGATGAGTTTTCCCGAACTGATTGGCGGAACTGACAGGCTTGACACGATGATAATGGAGGCGGCGTCAGGCAAATTAATTTCAAAAATCGGCGCGGAAGGAATTTATTTAGCGGGAGTTTTACCAAACGAGAAATGGAAAAGCGGGCTGGGAATCGCCTTCAAAATCGAGGACGGCGATGATAAACGCGCCCGCCCCGCCGTCGCGGTCGAGCTTTTGCGTCAATTGGGAGTTTTAAATGCGAGAAGTTTGAGAAAGCTTTCGCCCTTTCCGGTGAAAAGTCGGCGCGGCGAAAAGGTCGGCAAAGTCATTGGCAATTTTAGAATTTGAAACGGACGCTTGTAATTTCTATCCGTGTTCATCTGTGTTAATCTGTGGTTTCTTTTTTATGACACAGGCACAACAGGAAAATTACCCGCCGAAGCTGCAAAAAACTGCTGACGGCGATATTGATATAAACTCGTTGGCGAATCTGCTCGAATGGTTTTTGAATTACGACCAGCGTGTCGCGCTCGTCAGGCATCCGCAGGTCGAGGAGCTTTTTCAGTGGAAACAGCAGGACGATGCTTCAAACGGCGTCGAAATTTACCCTTTTGAAAATGCCGAAGCTCGGTTTGCCATCGGCGTTTTTCAGGCTCTCGGCGAGAATGATTCGGAAACGAAACTGCAAAACTGGATTACGGAAGTTTTGCAGGCGCTCGGCGAAGCCAAGCAAACGAATGAAGACATCGCCGCCGATTACAAGCTAGAGCAGGACAAATCGCATATCGAACAAGCCAAAAGCATTCCGACCGATATTGAAAGACGGCTTTATTTAACAAGCAGTTGGATCGAGGCGCTCTGCACGGCGGAGGTTAGATTTTTAGGCTGGGTTTTTCAGGAGCTTTATGGGAAGCCTTTCCAACCGAGTGAAGTTTAGAGTCCAAACTTTAGTTTGTTCTTTTTGACGAATGCGGCACGCTAAAGCGTGGACTCTAAACGATTTTATCTGCTAAACGTATCACACTGCCGCATATCGCCCGACTGAAAGCCTCTCGAAAACCATTGCATTCTTTGCTCGGACGATCCGTGCGTGAATGAATCGGGACGAACATAGCCCTGCTGTCGTTCTTGAATGCTGTCGTCGCCGACGGCTGCCGCCGCCCGCATCGCTTCTTCAACGTCGCCGACTTCGAGAATCCCTTTTTGCTGCGCGTAGTTTGCCCAAACGCCTGCATAACAATCGGCTTGCAGTTCCAAACGCACGGAAAGCTGATTGGAATTTCCGGCGCGATTTACCTTTTCCATTGTTCCGAGAAGATTTTGGACGTGATGCCCGACTTCGTGGGCGATGACGTAGGCTTGGGCAAAATCGCCGGGCGCGTTAAATTGACTTTTTAGCTCGCGGAAAAACGAAAAATCGAGATACAGTTTTTGATCGCCCGGACAATAAAAAGGTCCGACTGCCGCGCTCGCATAACCGCAGGCGGAAGAAACCTGCCCGTCGAAAAGAACAAGTTTCGGCTCGCGGTATTGCCTGCCAGCCTGCTGCGGCAGGATTCTGTTCCAAGCCTCTTCCGTATCGGCAAGCACAACCGAAACAAACTGTTTTTGTTCGTCATTCTGCTGACCGCTCGGTCCTTGCTGCGGCTGTGACTGTGTTTGCGGCGGATTTGTCAAAACCTGGTCAAGCAAAGCCCGCGGGTCGCCGCCGCATAAAAAAACGGCAAGCAGCAGTAAAATTGTCCCGATTCCGCCTCCTCCGATGGCAAGCCCCTTGCCGCCTAATCCGCGTCGGTCTTCAATATTCGAGCTTCCAGTGCGATTTCTCCATTGCATAGTTTTCCCTCGTTCGTCAAATTTTATCTAAAATACTAACATTTTTTCTCTCGGCTGATAAATCTAAATATTTTCTGCTGCGAATGCCGCCGAAAATTCAAAAGTAAAAGTCTTGACATCCGACAGCTAAAACTTTTATCATCAATAAATAAGTTAAAGTTTTTTATTTCAACATTTTCAGCAAGGAGAGAGTATGATTAAGCTTGATATAGTCAATCGTGTCGCCGACAAAACAGGTGTCCCGAAGCAAAAAGCCGAGCAGGTAGTTGATTCGCTTTTCAATGCGATGAAAGACGCTCTGGCGCAGGGGAAACGTATAGAATTGCGCGGTTTCGGCGTGTTTGTCGTCAAACCCAGAAAACGCGGCGTCGGGCGCAATCCGCGCACGGGCGACGAAGTGCCGATTCCCGAAGGTAAAACAATTCGCTTTAAACCGGGCAAAGATTTACAGGCTCAGGAAATTGACGAATAATTCTTTAAACAGCCGCAAAAAGGCACAGAGGACATAAAAAACGAAATTTTATTTTGTGTTTTCCGTATCTTTTTGCGGCTTTTGTTATTCATAACTCACTAGATGTCAGAATTATACAATCATACCTTCGACCGCGCGGCAATGCGTCCGACGCCGCGAACATGGGTGAAACATTCGCTTTTATTGCTGCTCACGCTTTTCACCGCCACCATCGCCGGAGTTCTTCAGCCGTTCGTCATCATCGAGATTTTCCCCCAAGCCGATCCGCAATCCTGGACAGAAATCTTTCAGTTTCTGGTCTCTTTGCCAAGCCATTATGCCCAGCTTGTTTTCAGCACGATTTACCGGATTTTTACCGAGCTTACGGTTTTACAATTCGGTCTGAGCTTTTCGCTCTCGCTGCTTTTTATCCTGATCGCGCACGAAAGCGGTCATTATATCGCCTGCCGGATTTACGGAGTTGACGCAACTCTCCCTTATTTTATCCCGACGCCGCCGCTGATCGGTCCCGCCGGAACTTTCGGCGCATTTATCAAAATCGTCTCGCCGATGCCTTCGCGCCGCGCGGTTTTCGACATCGGCGTCGCCGGTCCGATTGCCGGATTCGTCGCTTTGATTCCGGTTGCGATAATCGGATTTCTTACAATGCAGCAGTTTGAGCCTTCTCCCCGGACAGGCGCAGAAATCGGCATTTATTTCTCCGATCCGCTTTTATTGAAGGCTTTAGCACCGTTTTTTGGAATCAATCTCGAAATGCCGATTGCTCCGAATCCATTTTACGCGGCGGCTTGGATCGGGCTTTTAGTAACGGCTCTGAATCTTTTTCCTTCGGGACAATTAGACGGCGGACACGCTCTTTACGCGGTTTTCGGCGAAAAAACTCATTTTTGGTCAGGCAGAATCACCTTTTTAATAATGGCGATTTTAGCTATTTCAGGCTGGTTTATTTACAACAGTCCGAGCGGTTTTCTTTTCGCTGTTCTTTTGGGCGTGATGATGCGAGTTCCTCATCCCGAACCATATGACGACACGCCGCTGGATTTTAACCGGAAATTAATTGCGATTATAACGGTTTTGATTTTCGTGCTTTGTTTCGTGCCGTTTCCAATTCAGATTAGATAGTTTCAAAGGAAACGTCGCGATAAATTGCTCTCAAAGATAACTCGCACGGGACGGATTTCAGCTTGATAACATCGGATAAATCATTAGACTCCAGTTGCATCCAAAATCCGTCGCCGTGTTTGATAAATTGCGAAACGTGCGGGCGGTGCTGCGCGATTAAAAGATACTCGCTGAAACTCTCGATTGATTTGTAGTAGCTGAACTTATCGCCGCGATCAAAGGCTTCGGTCGAATCGGAGAGAACTTCGACGATTAATTGCGGATTAACCAAAACGTCAATTCCGCCGATTTTTTCGATTTCCGGTTTGCCGCAAAGCGCGGTTAAATCAGGATAGCGATAAGGCGGAAAAGCGGGAACTTTTATGCGTAAGTCAGATGGAAACGCGGAGCAGCCTTTATCGCGCAACTGCAAATCAACTTCCGTATTTAAATTCCGAACAATGAGATTGTGATTAATGCTCGCACCGCTCATTGACCAGACGTTTCCATCCCAGAACTCGAATTTTTCGTTGGTAGATTTTTCGAGCTCAAAATAATCTTCTAAGGAATAAACTTGTTTCGGTTGGATTGCTCCCATTTTATGCTTCCGCCGGTTGGGGTAAAAATCCCTTTAATTCTTTTACAATTCGCTGCACGTCTTCTTGATCTTCGAGCGCGATCATAAAAAATTCGTAACCGGTTTTGATGCAAACCAGCCCGTTGCCGAAAAACCAGATGCTTTCGAGCATTGGATTTCCGCCTAAAAGCCAGTCAATCGGTGCTCCGGTAATCGCTTTCGGGTTGAAAACATTCGTCAGCATCACCGCGCCCGAAGCAAAGCTGAACGCGCCGAGAAGCGGCGCGCCGACGTATTTGGCGATGTCGCGCTCAAACTGCATTCTTTCGGCTTCGGCTTTTGTCAGCTCGCCTTTTTGGATGAGTTCGTCTTGATTTTTGAGATGCGTTTGAAATTGTTCGCTTGCTTTTTTGATTAGAGTCGTCGGAAGCGCCGAATTAAAAAACCAGTGCGAGCTGATTCCGGTAAATACAACGCCAAGTCCAGCGCCGACTGCCAGCGAAGCGCCTGTCGCTGCCGCCTGCAAAGGTTTTTCCTGAATCCAGCCGGAGGTTTTTCTTATAGTCTTAAAAGTCGAATCAATCGTCCGCGTCCAGCTTGCGCCGAAATTGAAAGCCTTTGAAGCGCGGCGGGCGGTTGAATTGACGGATTTTCTGGTTTCTTCAAAAACCTCGCCGGCTTTTTCGCTGGCGGTATTGAAAACTTCGCCAGCCTTTTTTCCGGCAGTTTTCAAAACTTCCTCGGCTTTATCGCCCGCGTCTTCCGCCGCGTCGCGCAGAGGTTCGCTCGCGTCCCAAGCCTTTTTCGCGGTTTTTTCGGCAGTTTTGAAAGTATCTTCGGCGGCTTTCGAAGCCTGTTTGCCGACATCCGATTTTTCGGCTTCAGTTTTGATTTTCTGCGCCGTGTCTTTAACGGCTTTCGCGCCTTCGCCGATTTTATCCTTGATGCCTAATTGCTTGTCAATTTCCTCGAATTTTTCCTTCGCCTCGCGCTGCCATTTTTCAAAGCGTTCTTTATAATCTGCCATTTCTTTTTATCCTTTGCTTAAAATCTTAATTTCAAAATACGTTCCCCTAAAAGGTTTTGTTCGCTTTGATGCTCAATGCGCATCTCAACTTTGTATCATTGCACCGATAATTAAAACGGTCAACTTCATTTCCGGGCGAACAACTGCCGCCTTCGCCAAAATAACCAAACAAAAAAAAACGAAAATTCCAAACAAACTTGTAACCTGCCTTTCTGCGTCTTATACTCTATGATACCAAGCTCTCAGCTTTTATAAGGAGATTATGACTGTGATTAGAAGTTTTCATAAAAAATCAACGTTGTGGCTGGCAAGTTTTGTTTTCGGCTGTCTGATGTTTACAACAGGCGTATCAGCCCAAACTCCGAATACGGTGGCGAAGCAGGTTACGCCCGAAATGCTTTCGGCTTCTTTTGTCGAGGTTGCAAAACGGGTCGAAGCCGCGGTTGTGAATATTGATACGAAAGGCAAAGTGCCAGAGGTGGCGACGAAAGGAGAAAGACCGGAAGGCAATCTGGAAGACCTTCTGGATTTCCTGCGCCGCCAGCAGCGCCGTCCGAGCGCGGCGGTCGGCAGCGGTTTTATCGTGGACAGATCAGGCTATATTTTGACGAATTATCACGTCGTCGAAGATTCGTCGCGCATCACCGTTCGCCTTCATTCAGGTGAAGAGTTTCAGGCGAAAATTATCGGAATGGACGAGGAAACCGATTTGGCGGTTTTGAAAATCGATACCGGACGCGATCTTCCTTTCGTCAAACTCGCCGATTCCAGCCGCGCTCAAGTCGGAGATTGGGTTCTGGCAATCGGTTCGCCTTTCGGACTTGCGCAAACCGTCACGGCGGGAATTATCTCGCAGACCAACCGCGAAACTCCTTACGCGACTCCGTTTCAAAAATTTATTCAAACCGACGCGGCAATCAATCGCGGAAATTCCGGCGGACCGCTCGTTAATATGGATGGCGAAGTTATCGGCGTAAATTCGCAGATTGCGACCTCGACCGGCGATTATAACGGCGTCGGGTTCGCGCTTCCGTCAAACGAAGCGGGCTATGTTTATCAGCAGATTTTGCAAAACGGCAAGGTCAGACGCGGTTTCTTAGGTGTGCTTTTGGATTCGGTCAAAGCGGAATATGCCAAAGTTTACGGATTGCCGGAAGCTAAAGGCGCGATCATTACCGAGGTGCGCGACAAGCAAAGCGCCGCCGCCAACGGGGGATTGTTAGCAGGCGATGTCATCATCGAATTTGACGGCAAACAAATTTCAAACGCGCAGGATTTAATTACCAAAGTTTCTTCAACCACGCCCGAAAGAAATGTCGGTATTGTATTTCTTCGTGAAAACGGCACGCAGTTGGAGCGCAAGACAACTTCTATAAAACTCGGCGAGCGTCCCTCGAATAACAGCGTCGCTTCCAATGACGACACGCCGAAAAAACTTCCGGTCAACAGTCAAAGAGAGCAGCCGAAACCTCTGGGTTTAACCGTTGTCGAACTAACGCCGCAGCTTATCGAAATGTATAAACTCGAAAGCAACAAAGGTTTGCTCGTCAAGGAAATCAACCCCGCGAGCTTTATCGCCGACGTGAAATTATCGAACGGCAACGAGGCTCTGGGCGAAGGCGATTTGATTCAGCGCATCAACCGCATCCCGGTTACCGATTTGAAGACTTTTAATGAAGTTGCCGGGAAATTGAAAACGGGCGACGCGGTTGTTTTGCACGTTTTGAGCAATAACCGTTTATCCCGAAGCCCACAGGTGAAAATCGTGCAGTTCACGGTTCAATAAAATTTAGCGCATCGTGAATCGTGAATCGTGAATAGTGAATCGTGAATAGTTAAGTTTTGCTATTCACGATTCACTATTTTCATTCAACAATTTACTATTCACAATTCACGATTTACAATTTACGAAATATGGCAAAAGCAAAAGAAGCAGTGACGAAAAAATCAGCGAAAACATCCGTTAAAACTTATCATAATTACATTGGCGGCGAATGGGTAAAATCTTCGTCGGGTGAATGGTTTGAGAATAGAAATCCAGCGGATACCAACGACATTATCGGGCGTTTCCCGAAATCGAACGAAGAAGACGTCAACCGAGCGGTCGAGGCGGCGAAAAATGCGGCAAAACGCTGGCGGCTAACGCCTGCGCCGCGCCGCGCTGAAATTCTTTACCGCTTGGGCGAAATTCTGACG
>DATHTS010000297.1:0-1565 GCA_035462935.1 Pyrinomonadaceae bacterium | reverse complement strand
TTGATGGCGTCGAGGATGCCGTTGATAAACTGCGTGGCTTCGTAGCTGGAAAAGCGGCGGGCGATTTCCAGCGCCTCGTTGATGACGACGGTGTGCGGCGTGTCGGTGAAAAGAAATTCGTAAACGGCAAGACGCAGGATGTTGCGGTCAACGACCGCCATTCGCTCGATGCGCCAATGCTCGGCTCGCGTGCGGATTCTGTCGTCAACTGCTGTAAGTTCACGGAGAGCGCCGAGCGTGATCCGGTTGGCAAACTCGCGCGTTTTATCGTCGAGTTCCGGCTCGCCCAGTTCGCTCCAATAGTTATTCGTCAAGACCAAACCGTCGGTCTTTGCGACATCCGCTGCAAATAACATCTGCAAAGCGCATTCGCGCGCTTTACGCCGTGTTCCCATAACCTTGATAATTTTCAAACCGCGTGCGGAAAAACTTCAAGCTTCGCTTCCCCTTCTTTTCCGCCGCTCATTGTTTTATACAAATTTACGATTTCCACCGCCGACATCGCGGCTTCAAAACCTTTGTTGCCCGCTTTGACGCCGGCGCGATTGATCGCCTGTTCGAGCGTATCGGCGGTAACAATTCCGAAAAGAACCGGAACGCCCGTCTGCATCATCGCCTGCGCCGTTCCCTTAGCCGCTTCGCCCGCGACGTAATCGAAATGCGGCGTCTCACCGCGAATAACGACTCCGATGCAGATGACCGCATCAAAATTTCCCGTCAAAGCGACCTTTTGCGCCGTCAAAGGCAATTCAAAAGAACCCGGAACTTTGAAAACCTCAACCGATTCTTCACTCGCGCCGAGACGCTCCAAGCCGTCCAACGCGCCTTCGACCAATTTCTCGGTCAAAAACGAATTCCAGCGCGATGCGACAATCGCAAAGCGAAATCCCTGCGCGTTTAATAGTCCCTGATGAATCTTCGGCTGCAATTTTTCCCCTCATACGGCAATGCTGCCGTTTAGTTAGTATAAAGAACGGTGAAGTTGATTGACAAGCGGGAATTGTAAGTAGGCAGTAGGCAGGAATAAATTTCAGATTCCAAATTCCAAATTCCAAATTCAAATCCGAAATCTGAAATCTGAAATCTGAAATCTGAAATTTGAAATCTGGAATTTGAAATTTGAAATCTGGAATTTGAAATTTGAAATCTGGAATCTGAAATCTGGAATTTTCTACTGCCTACTGCTGACCGATGCGTCTTATTTCGCGCAGAGAAAGCCCGCGCTTAATAATCAAAGTCAAGCCGATTACAGTCCAGAACAAAATTCTTCCCTTTCGGATAATCGCCAGAGTTACGCCGACGCCTGCGCCGAGCGCGAGCGTTTCGGCGACGAATTGCGCTCCGGCTTCGTCAATGCCGATGACGAATGGGACGAGTTTGAAAACGACGGTTATCACGCGGCTGACCGATTCGAGCAGATAAGCCGTGTAAAAGCTCGGAATCGCGCTGCTAATGCGCGTCAAAATAAACCAGACTTCCATCACGCCGAGCGAATGAAAAAGAATTTGCAGCAGAACTATCGGTAAAAATCTGTTCGGATAACGGCGATAATAGCCGTAAATCAG
>DATHTS010000296.1:0-30652 GCA_035462935.1 Pyrinomonadaceae bacterium | reverse complement strand
AATCTCGAAGCTCAGAAACGCCGTGTTGCTCTAAAATCAAGAACCACACCCGCCAGCCAAAAACCGGCGGAAACGGGAAATACGGCTATTGTCATTGACGAGCTTTTATCCGTTTTGCGCCTTAAACCAAGCCTTTTCGCCCCGTCAATTCAAAGAATGCAGCGCGGAAGGAAGGTTCAAATCCTTGAAACCAGACAAGCCGACGGCGTTACATTTTACCGCGTTTCCGCTCCGCCGAATAATTACGGGTGGGTTCAGTCGGAAGCGGTTTTCGGGAATTTTCGCCGCGGCGACGATGAGCGGATGGCAAAGCTCATTCAGGCTTCAAACGGATTCGACCAGATAGAGATTGCCGTAAAATTTCTTGAAATTTACCCGAACTCATCGCTTCGCCCGGCAATTTTGCTGCTTTTCGGGGATTTGGCTGAGGAGACCGCCGTCAGATTATCGCGTGATGCCACGCGACGGCTTGATCGGCGAGAAATGGCGGCTTCCGGCGCTCCGCTGCACAGCTTTTATTTGAATTTTGTCAGCCTTGACCGTTACCGGAAGCTCGGCATAGTCTTTTTGTTTAATCCTGACACGAAAAATTTTCATTATGACGGAGCGAGTTGGCGGGAGATTGTCGAAAAATTTCCGAAATCCGGGGAATTTGCAGAAGCGCAAAAACGGCTTGACGCGCTGAAAGAGAAAATGGGCAAGGCTCAGGCAAAATAGCTGAAAAAGACAAGAGGCTTACAAAACTTTTTTGAGTCTTTTGTGAATTTTCGCGGCTAAATTAGCTGCGAAGCGACTTGTGCCGCAATCTTCGCGTTGTTTTTTAATAAAGAAATGTTTGCCCGCAGAGTTTTCCCCGCGCTTTTTTCCGCCATTTGCGCGAGCAGGAAAGGCGTGATTTCTTTTCCCTTGATGTTTTGGTTTTCGGCTGATTCGAGCGATTTAGCTAAAATTGTTTCAAGTTCTGCGGCTTCAATTTCAAATTCTTCGGGAACGGGAACTGTCAGAAGGACCGCGTTTTTTAGATTTAATTCGTCACGCGCCCGAACGATTTGCGCGGCTTCTTCCGGCGTTTCAACCCGTTCATCAACCGGCAAACCGCTTTTTCTTGAATAAAATGCGGGCATTTCATCGCACTGCCAGCCGAGAACGGTTATTCCGTTTGTTTCGAGCCATTCTCTCGTCGCCGGTAAATCCAGAACGATTTTCGCGCCCGAACAGACGACGACAATCGGCGTTTGAGCCAATTCGGGCAAATCCGCCGAAACATCCGCTGAAAATCCGCGATGAACGCCGCCGATTCCGCCCGTTGCAAAAACTTTTATTCCAGCCCGGTGCGCGATAAACGAAGTTGTCGCAACGGTGGTCGCACAGTTTAGCTTTTTGGCAGCGGCAATCGGCAAATCGCGGCGGGAAATTTTACGGATGGATTTACCGGCGGCAAGCCGTTCGATTTGATCTTCGCTTAACCCGATGCAGAATTCCCCTCCAAAAACGGCAATCGTCGCCGGAGTCGCGCCGTTTTCGCGGACGATATTTTCCAAATCTCGCGCGGTTTCAACATTTTGCGGATAAGGCAATCCGTGAGCGATGACGGTGGATTCCAGCGCGACAATCGCCTTTTTGTTTTGCAAAGCGGCGGAAACTTCTTCGTTAAACTTAAGATTCATTAAATGTAAAATTAGCTAAAAGATTTCCAAGTTAAAAGGCAAAAGAAATTTTTTATTTTTTCCTTTTGCCCTTTTACTTTTGCCCTTTAACTTTTACTTAATCATTTTTCCGATTCGCTCAAGGCGCGGATGCGTCAGACAGCCGAAGAAGCTGCCGTTTGAGCCGGCGCGGTCGCACGACCAATAGACGAGCATCGCCCGCCCGATTATCAAGCTGCGCGGAACGACGCTCCAATAGCGGCTGTCCAAACTCTGATCGCGGCTGTCGCCTAAAACAAAATAGCTGTCTTCCGGCACAGTATAAGGTTCTCCTTCACCGGCAAACGGGTAATCGCGCTGTCCTGATCTGGTGATTGACCGCTGCGAATAATAAACATCGTAACTTTGACCGGTTTGACGTTCTTCAAACTCTTTGGTCGTCAGAGCCGCGTCCCTCGTCGCGGCATCCCCGATAACGCGGTGTTCGGGCAAAAGTTGATCATTGACAAAAACCTGATTGTCGCGGATTTCGATTTTGTCGCCCGGTAATCCGACCACGCGCTTGACGAAATTGATTTGATACGGAATGCCGCCGTCGTCTTCAACTTTCGCTTTATTGTCGGGAAAGCCGGGATATTTAAAAACGATAATGTCGCCGCGTCTTATTTCGCGCTGCGGCAGGAGCGGAACGGGATTGCCGCCGGGCGCGTAGATAAATTTATTGACCAGCAGATAATCGCCGATCAGAATCGTGTTCTGCATCGAGCCGGTCGGGACTGTTACGGCTTGGACGATAAACGTCATCCCGAAAATCGCCATTATCAGCGTTACGACAAACGATTCAAAATATTCACGCGCGGTTGATTTCGGCGGGGCGATGGGTTTTGATTCTTTTTTAATTTCCTTTTCGTTTTTACTCATATATTCGTCAAAAATTTCAATTTATAAATCCTCGTTTAAATCCTGCTCTTCTTCCAGCACTTTTAGGGCTAAGCTCGCCGCCTGCATTTCGGCGGATTTTATCGAGCTTCCCTTTCCGCGAACTCTGCCGCCGTCCCAAACCGCTTCAACGAAAAATGTCCGGTCGTGCGGCGGTCCTTCCGTTTCGACTACTTGATAAACCGGCGCGATGCGTCTTTCGGCTTGCAGAGTTTCTTGCAGCAAGGTTTTGTAATCAATCGAAGTCGTCGGCGAAGCGGCGCGAAGTTCTTCGACAAAAGCGCGGGCGATAAAAGCGCGAGCCGCGACATAACCGCTGTCAAAAAAAACCGCGCCGATAACGGCTTCCAGCGTGTCTGCCAAAAGAGCCTGCTTGCGCCTTCCGCCGGTTTTTTCCTCGCCGCGCCCGACACGCATAAATTCGCCTAATTTCAAATTTTGCGCCACTTGCGCCAGCGTTCCCGTGCTGACCAAATGGTGTTTCATCAACGTCAAATTGCCCTCGCTCATCTCCGGGTTTTTTATAAAAAGATGCTCGGCGACTACCAAACCAAGCACAGCGTCGCCGACAAATTCCAGCGATTCGTTATGCAGGTCACGAATTGCCGTTTCGTCGCCTACCGGCAGTTGTTCGTAAGCCCAGGAACGATGCGTAACGGCGCGTTCAAGTAAAGCGAGATTAGCGAATTTATAGCCAATAACTTGTTCGAGTTGAGCAAGACTGCGCGACATTACCGTTAATCTTATAAAAAATCCATTCAAAAAAGAAAGCCGGACGCTTTTTATTTTACGTCCGACTTTCAGGTTTGTTCAAAAGACTACCGGCGAAAAGTTACCGTTTGCGCGGTTTTTTCGGGGTTGTGGTAGTAGTTGAAGTTTTGGTGCTGGAATTAACCGGCGTCGTAGTCGCCGTTGACGCAGGCTTCGTGCTTGGAGTTGTTGTCGAAGTCGTCGTTGACGTTGTTGCGCTTGTGTTAGTCGTTTTTTCTTCAACCACCGGCGTAACTTCCGTGGTCGGATTCGGCATCGGTCTGTTCATTACCGAAGCAACTAATGAATCCATTCCATCTGTGTTGTTGTGACGGAAGGTGTAAAGGCTTTTCAAACGCGCATAGAGAATATCCTTATATTCTTTTGTCGCGGCTGGGTTATCTTTAGAAAGCGCGTATGCTCTGGCGTATGCGTCAATCGCGCGGTCGGCATTTCCTTTTTCCACAGCCAGAAGACGCAGAGTTTCTTCATTGTCTTCATTATTATTGGCTTTAATTTTTTCTTGGCGTTCTTTATCAATACGGGCGACTTCATCAAAATAATATTCGCCAATCATCCGGTAAGGGTCGGAAAATTTCTTAACGCCCGAATCAAACTGCGTCGCTTTATAAATATACGGCAGCGCGTCTTTTCTATTTTTCTGGCGGTAGAACATAATGTAGCCGATATTGTAGTTCAACCAGCCGAGCGCATTACTTTTCGCTTGCGCTTCAGTCGTAAATTCTTTTGTTTTGTAAGAATAACCATACGCGCCGTAAGCTTTGGAAACCGACGGTTTACCTGCTTCGATTAATTGAATGGCTCTTTTCGCATAATCTATTGCCTGCGGGTTGTAGGTATCGTTTTGCTTAACGGCTTCGTCATAGCCCATTGTCGCCAGAACGATATAGACATCAAGGAATTCCGGTTCGGAAGCTAGAATTTCTTTACCCGCGGCATAAGCGTCAGCGGCTACTTCTTTTTGAGTAGCTGTGTCAAATCGTTTGTAAAGAGCATCAACCCTTGCTCGTTCTGCTTTAGCTGCAGCTGCAGCGTCAGCCGCCGCTTTAGCTTTCCTCAATCCCTCTTCAATCGTGGCAATGGCTTCTTTAAAGTAGTCAACCTGTTCTTTATCTTCCGGGTTGGCACCGAATTTTGCAACATAGTCCTTCGCCGCCTGTAGAGCAACTTTCTGCTGCGCCTCATTACCTTGATAATTTTCAATATAGGTATCGTAAAGTTTGCGTTTTTCCTCTGCCGGACTTTGAGCGAAAGTCGGCACAATTGCAGCGGCGGCAAACGCGACCGTTAGGATACCAAGCACCAAAACTCTAAAAAATTTCTTCATTCGTTTATTTCCTCCAAGCGTATATAACTGTTATCTCAAAATAAGAAACTGATTAATCAAAGTTTCCGCCTTTTGCGAAAATTCAGATGTTTCGAGCCAGAAAAAAGTTGCAAGACTTTCTTGGCGGCAAGACTCTGTTTCGATTCATAATTCTACTTAAATGCAAGTTTCGCAGAAATATAGATAATCACGCAAGTTTTCAGCGCGTGTCAAGCAAAAAAGCGGTGAAATTTCACCGCTTTTTAAAGAAACTAGATTTTTTTTAATAAATTCGATTAATTCACCACGCGCGGGCGCGTAATTTGCGGTTTAACTTCCGCGGGCTTTTCCTTTTGGCTTTCGACCTCGTCGGGCACGTCTCTTTTGTAATCAATTATCACGGGCGAGAAAAGCGGTGAAGCATTTTCTTTCCGATTCTCTGTTTTCGGAGTTGGATTTTGTTCCGTTTTGCGCGTTTCGCCTTTTTTCGCGGCGGGTTTTGATTTCAAAGCGTCGCCGTCGTCGGAATCCTCGCCCTCACCCTCATCGAGTTTAACGGAAGTCTGAGCGTTGATTTTGCGGTTCGGCTTGATCTCAAGCGGCACTGCGGCAATCATCTCGCCTTTCTTTTCTTCAAAACGCGGTCGCAGCGACTGATAAATTTTTCCGGCGATGGCGGCGGCAAATTTTCCGCGCTCCGACTGCCCGCGGGTGATTACAACCACCGCGTATTTCGGATTGACGGCAGGCGCGACCGAAGCGAAAAGCCCGACCCAGGTTCCCTGCCCGATGCACGAGCCGGTTTTCCCGGCAATGGTCAAACCCGGATTTGCGGCGCGTCTCGCCGTTCCGTATTCCGACGCGCCAAGCATTCCAGCCATTACGCCTTGCAAAGTTTTCTTCGGCAGATTTACTTCACGGCGCATCGCTCCGCGAAAATTCGTTTTTTCAAAAGCATTGCGCGGCGTTTGCGGCACAACCAATTTTCCGCCGTTTGTAATCGCGGACACCATCACGGCAAGCTGCAGCGGAGTTACTTCAAAATCGTCGCCGTGCGAATAAATACGCGCGTTTTCATTACCGTAAGGCAGTTTTCCGTCCGTTTCACCCTCGGCATTGATCCCCGTCTGCTCGCCTAAACCTAAAGCCTTCGCATAAGAAATCATCTTGCCGCTGCCGAGATTCGTCCCGACTTTCTGAAAATAGCTGTTGTTGGAATAAGCGAGCGCGTCATCCAGATTCATTTTAAAAGACTGTTTTCTAAGATTTCCCTCCTCATCAATCAATTCTTCGTTTACGCCCGCAACGCCTGTTACTAATTTAATAGTCGAACACGGCTTAAAGCCTTTACGGATTCCCCAATCCTGATTAACGACAGTCAAAACTTTTCCGGTCTGCGCTTCCATCACGACGACCGTTCCCGCGCGGTTTCCCAGAGCCTCGACCGCGGCGCGGCGAATCTGTAAATCTTCGCCCTCGGTTTTATCGCCGACAATATTTTCTACCGTTTCGGTGCGAAGCGAGCGTTCAAAAGCGAGTCTTTTAGCTTCGGCTTCGCGGCGCGCTTGCTCACGCCGTCGCTGCTCAGCCAAAATCGCCTGCCGACGTTCTTCCTCGGCTTCGCGTCGCTTGGCTTCTTCGGCTTTGCGCTTTTCGGCTTCCTTTCGGTTCAGCTCGGTCTGTTTGGCAGTGGCAGGTTTTTGTTTGGTATCTTTCTTGTCTTTGGCGTTTTTGTCTTTTGCGGTTTCTTTGCTGTTTTTAGCAGATTTATTATCTTTGGCAGACTTGCTGTCTTTAGCAGATTTATTATCCTTGGCGGATTTACTATCTTTGGCGGCTGACTTATTATCTTTGGCTGTTTTGCTTTCTTTCTTGGCATCTTTCGCCGTCTTTTCCGCCTTCTTACTAATGGGCTTTTTCGCTTGAGCGGAAACGTCGGCAAATAAAAGACCGATAACGCATAAAGTCAATAAAAGACACTTGACGGGGGCTTTTAGCATCGCTTTTTTACCTCATTAAAATTGAATTTTCTGGAATGCTTTCGGGAAGAGCAAAAAAACCCGATTATTTGGGGAAAACCGAATCTTTCAAAATTTGCTTCTAAGCTGAAAAAGACTATAACATTCAAAACGGCTGTAAATCAAGTTTTTTTGAAAAAATTTTATCAAAAGACCGTATTTATGAATTTCTTCAACACATTTCGCGGCAAGCTGCTGGTAATTCTGGCGTTTCTCTTAATTATCACGCTCGGCATCCAGTTTTATTTGAACTACAAAACGCAGGAAGAAAACAACGATCTGCGCGAAATGCAGGAGCAAGCTATTTTGTCGGGAATCGCGCTCGCCATCAGCGGTTTGACTTCGCAGGAATATATGAAGGATATCATCAACCGCGAAGGACAGACGTATTTTGACGAAAATTTCAATGTACGCATCAAGGACATTATAGTTATTAACGATGAATGGCAGATTTGGGACAGTCTCAATCCCGATTATCTTCCGACCACCGGCGAAGACGGCAAGCCGGTTTATTTGAATTTGAAGGACTTGAAAAATTTGCCGCCTCCGACCGAAGGCACCCGGCTTGGCGAAGACCTGAAGCATTTTCCGAACGTGAATCTTCCGGGAAGCAGCAGCGTCAAACCGCAAATAGTTCCGCCCGAAACCAATCAAGGACAAGAGATTAATTCCGCCGAAGCAATTGAAATCGAAGGCGAGTCGCACGTCATTCCAATTCAGACCAGTGAAGGACGCTGGTATGTAATGGTTGTTTTGAGATCGGAAAAAGGCGCGACGGCTTTTCGCGCCGCGCAGCCTTTGATCTACACGCTTGCCATTTTGCTGGCTTCAACGCTGATAACTTTTTATCTCGTCTGGCGTTTCACGCGCCCGATTGCCAATCTTTCAACAGCGGCGCGGCGCGTGGCGGAAGGCGATTTGCGCGTGCGCGTTCCCGAATCCGGGCGAACCGACGAAATGGGCAGGTTGACTTCGCAGTTTAACGAAATGACCGCCGGACTGGAAAAGTCGCGCCGACTCGAAGCGCAGCTGCAGGAAGCCGAAAAATCGGCGGTCGTCGGTCGGCTCGCGTCCGCAATCGCCCACGAAATCCGCAATCCTTTAAATTACATTAATCTCACGCTCGACCATCTGCGCTCGAAATTCACGCCGGAAGAACCGGAAAAACAAGCGACGTTTGAAAAACTGACCGAACAGCTTAAAAAAGAAGTCGAACGAATCAACCGCCAGGTTTCCGATTTCCTGCGCTATTCGCGCCCCTTAAAATTGGATATGCAGCCGATTGAAGCGCGAAGAGTTGTCGAAAGCTCTTTACGAATTATCGAACCGCAAGCCGAAGAGCAGAACGTAAAAATCAGCCTCGTCGAGCGCGAAAATGTTCCGAATATTTTGGGCGACCCGGAAGTTTTGCGTTCGGTTTTCAGCAATCTTTTTATTAACGCTGTGCAGGCGATGGAAAACACGGGCGGGAATTTGAGCGTAACCGTTTCGCCGGATGAAAATGTTGTTAAAATTGAAGTCGCAGATACCGGCGCGGGGATTTCTGAAGAAAATTTGTCGAAAATCTTCGAGCCGTATTTTTCCACAAAAGAAACTGGAACAGGTTTGGGTTTGGCAATTGTCAGGAAAATTATTGAAGATCATAACGGCACGATTGAGGTTGAATCAAAGTTGAATGAAGGAACGAAATTTTCTGTAAGGTTACCGAGAGTTTAATTTTAATTCCTCAACCATTTTAACTGCGCCTGAAATATCGCCTTTAAAAACAATTTGACTATTTTGATTGATAACGAAAGTTGTAGGGTAACCTTCGACACCGAATTTTTCGGGCAGTTCCTGATCAATCGGCAGCAAAACGGGAAAGGTGTAGCCTTTTTCTTTGATTATTTGAAAAGCAGTCTTTGGTGTATCTTCCTCAATTGGCTTATTTATAGCATAAATAATAATCGAGTTATCATCTTTATATTTATCGTAGAAGGTTTGTAACTGAGGGAATTTTTCAAAACAAATCCCACACTTTGTATTCCAAAAATCGAGTAATGAAATTTTGTTTTCAAAGTATTGATTATCAATTCGATTGCCTTTTTCATCAATTCCTTCAATCCTTTGTTGCAATTTAAATGCCTCTACTCTACCCGTAAAACTTTGGTAATGTAATTTATGCTGATAATAATCCCAGCCTTGAAAAAACATAAAAGCCACAAATATAGAACTGAACACAAAGGGGGCTAAATTAAAAGGACTATTTAGCCTAAGATAAAAAAAGCCGGAAATAATGCCGAGCAAAGCAATTATTAAAATAGGAGAACCATATAAATCTTCCGCTAAACGAACATATAAATCCAATCCGCCTAAAAGCAATAATCTCAGCAGAATTAAGGTGAACAAAACCCTGAAAGTCGGCTTTCCGTCATTAAATTTCTTAATACAAAAAATTGTAAAGAAGCAACAGACAAGAAAACTGCCGACAAAATTCCATTTTATATTTGGCGCGAGTTTTCCGTTAATAAATAACAGAATATGCAATGCAAAGTAGGCAATTAAAATTGATTTGAATTTCATAAATAAAATGAAAGGGCTTCCCACCCTTTCATAAATTTCGAGTCTTCCTAATGATCTGAGGGATGTTCACACCTGCCGGTACATTCCCAATCGTCAAAAGGTCCGCACCTATTCGGTTTGTGGGTACAACCGCCCGCACAATTTCCCGATGCGCAACAATACCACCGACAATTACAAGAACCACCTTCAATAGGATCAATAGGATCATCAGGTATACTTTCCTGGATACCTATTGTCATGAAAATTGCAAATCCTTCTTCTCTAGTGAAGACACTAAATATTTTAGATTCTAAAGATTTGAGGGCTTTGGCTTCCTCTTCTGCGGTAAGATTCGCGCGTGATTCAAAGGTTTCAGGTGAGAGCGATATCAGCCACTCTGAAATAAATGCCTTTTGAACTTTTGAAAACTTACCTGTTGCCAGATGATACGCCAGTTGAACTTTCCAAATATTTACTCTGTCGTTAACGGGCATTTCTTTGGCGATTTTTCTCCTGGTCGAATCTCCGTTCTTAAGCAAATCTTGATATTTTTGCACAAGCGCCGCTTCCTGATCTTTATTTGACATCAAAGGTTCAATAAAATCACCCAATTCTTTATAAGCAAAGAGTCCTAGTGCTCTGTTTTCAATCTCACGACCATTTTGTTCATTCATTCTTGCTTTTTCGGCATCAGAGTTCTCATAAATATCGGCAGAAACTTTTGAGATTGCGTCTAAAACAAATTCTTGTTGCTCTTTTGTTATATTTGGTCGCTTGACTAATTGCAAAGCCAAATTAACTTTAATAAAAGTTGCTTTCTCCTCATTTGAAAATTTGCTGAAAACAGATGCCCTTTTGTTTCTTGATAATGAAGCAACTTTCAAATAGTTATCAAAGACAGCATTACCAACCATAATACTTGAGGGCATTACAAATTTTTCGCCCAAGTTAGTTCTGGTTGATTTTTCAGTTGTAATTGAAACTTTATTTTGCGCTGAAATGCTAATTGTAAATAGGCTGAAAAGCCCTGTGGCGAGCAGCGCAAATAACGCTAAGTTGTTTTTTTTTGTTCATTTATCTTACCTCCAAAAAAATTTGATGTTTAATTTTCCCAGGTAAATAAAGGCGAGTGAAAAGCCTGAAGCTAGGGAAGAAAGCTTCTTCGGGAGTTTCAGTGGATTTGACAGGCTTTATTTACAAATTTGTTTATACTACGATTGAATTTAAAATACAAGAGAAATTTTATGGCAAGAAAAAGCATTTTAGTTGTAGATGACGAGAAATCTCAGCGCGAGATTTTGGAGATGATTTTGTCGGGCGAAGGCTACGACGTGACGACCGCGAGTTCCGGTGAAGCGGCATTGAAATTTGTCGCTGACAGGCGTTTCGATCTGGTCTTGACCGATTTGAAAATGACCGGGATGAGCGGGCTGGATTTGTTGAAGGAACTGACGAATTTTGACAAATCAATCATCGTCATCCTTTTAACGGCGCACGGTTCGGTAGATTCGGCGGTTGACGCGCTCCGGCTCGGTGCGTTCGATTATTTGCAGAAGCCTTACGACCGCGAAAAGCTGCTTGAAACAATTTCCCGCGCCCTAAATAAGCTTTCCACGCTCGACGCGGAAATCGTCTCCGCTTCACCGGAAATGGACAAGGTGAAAAAGCTGATTTTGAAAGTCGCCAAATCGAATTCGACGGTTTTGATTCGCGGCGAATCGGGAACGGGAAAGGAATTGATTGCCCGCGCGATTCACCAAAACAGCCCGCGTTCAAACCAGATTTTCCAAGCCGTAAACTGCGCCGCGATTAACGAAAATCTTCTCGAAAGCGAGCTATTCGGACACGAGAAAGGCTCGTTTACCGGCGCGGTTGCTGAAAAGAAAGGCTTGTTTGAAGTTGCCGATAACGGAACTTTGTTTTTGGATGAAATCGGTGAACTCGATGTTTCCTTACAGGCAAAATTGCTTCGCGCTTTGCAGGAAAGACAAATCCGGCGCGTCGGCGGAACGAAGGAAATTGATATTGATGTGCGCGTCGTGACGGCAACCAACCGTGATTTGCTGAAAATGGTTGAAGAAAAGCGTTTCCGCGAGGATTTATATTATCGCCTGAACGTTCTTTCCATCGAAATCCCGCCGCTGCGCGAACGAAGCTCGGACACCCAACTTCTAATTGATTACTTTATAAAAAAACACACGCGCGGCACCGACCGTCAGATCGAACTGAGCGCGGAAGCCAAACGCATTTTGGAAAACTACAATTATCCGGGCAACGTCCGCCAATTGGAATCGGCAATCGAGCGAGCCAGCTTATTGTGCGAAGACAATAAAATCACACCGGAAGATTTACCGCCCGAAATGCTCAATCAAACTTCCACCGCCGCTTCCGGCGATATTTTCAAACTCCCGGCGGAAGGCGTGAATTTTGAAGATGTCGAGCGCAGCTTGATTATGCAGGCGATGGAACGGACGGATTACAACATTACGAAATCGGCTAGATTATTGGGTTTAACGTTCCGAACTTTGCAGTATCGGCTGGAAAAATTCGGTATTAAGCGCGACGGAAATGAGGAAGAGGAAGAGTAACATTTATCATTGAACATTCATCATTTATCACTCGTTTTTTGTTTAATGTTTAATGATAAATGTTAAATAAAAGGAGAATTTGCGATGGAATGGTTTTCGACGTTGAGTTTGGCGCTGGGAACGGCTTGGACTTCCGGCATCAATCTTTATGCGACCGTGACGGTTCTGGGACTTTTGCAGAAATTCGGCGCGACGAAACTGCCGGGTGGTTTAGACGTTCTCGATAACTGGTGGATAATCGGCGTTGCCGGATTTCTTTATTTAATCGAATTTTTCGCCGATAAAATTCCGTATGTGGACAGCGTTTGGGATGTGATTCATACGTTTATCCGCGTTCCGGCGGGCGCGATTGTCGCGTATTCGGCGACGAACGAGATGGATGCGAGCGTCGGCGTTATCGCGGCTTTGCTCGGCGGCGGTTTGGCTTTATCTTCGCACGGGACGAAAGCCGCGCTTCGCGCCGGAGCGAATCTTTCGCCCGAACCGGTTTCAAATTGGGCTTTGTCTCTTGCAGAAGATGTATTGGCGATTATCGGCGCAATTCTTGCCGTCGTCGCGCCAATTTTGATAGCAATTGTTTTAATCATATTTCTAATTTTCTTCGTCTGGTTCGCGCCGAAGGTTTTTCGCGCCATCAGTCGTTTATTCAAAGGCATTCGCGCGCTTTTTCGCGGCGAGAGTTTCAAGGAAGTTGCACGCAAGGCGGGTTAATGAATTACGTTCTATGGTCGTAAATTTTTTGATTTAGGAGAGAATATGAAAAAAGCCAAGTTTACTGTGTTTCTTCTATTTGTTTCATTAACCGCCTGTTCTGCGGCAAGTGAGCAAGCGACAAATACGCCAAGTTCAATAGAACAGAGCGATTCGGTTACTCAAAGCCGCGAAAAGGTCGCAAATAATCCGAGCGCCCCGCCTCAACAGGTCTCGCTCGAGCAATCCGCTAATAATCAAACTCCGCCGACCGTAACCGAGCGAAAAATCATCCGCAACGCCGATTTACAACTCGAATCCAATACGCCCGAAGAAACGCAGCAGAAAATCGCTGCGATTGTTGAAAGCAAAGGCGGTTTTGTTATCCAATCCACACAAAACAGCAGTAATTCCCAAGTTACAACACGGGATACGGTTTCAATGTCCGTGCGCGTTCCTGCTGAAAAATTCAATGAAACTTTGAACGAAATTCGCCCGACGGCAAGCCGCGTAATTGTCGAAACAATCGAGGGAAAAGATGTAACGGAAGAATTTGTTGACGTTCAGGCGCGTTTGCGGGCAAAAAAGGCGCTTGAAGAACAGTTTCTGGAGATTATGAAGCGTTCAAATTCGGTGCAGGACGCTTTGAATGTGCAGAGAGAATTGGGAAACGTCCGCACGGAAATCGAGCAGATCGAAGGTCGCCTGCGTTTTCTGGAGAATCAGACGAGCCTTTCGACCATTAAAATCCGCATTCAAACTCCGCAGGCTTTTTCGACCAGTTCTTCGGGCTTTTTCTACCAGCTTAAAGAAGCAGTCAGCACCGGTTTTAACTTCGCGCTCAATTTTCTTCTCGTTTTAGTCACGCTTTTCATCGGGCTTTTGCCCTTTTTGCTGTTTATCGTTCTGCCGATTTATCTGCTGGTTCGTTATTTTTTAAAGAGAAACCGCAAGCAGAAATTAGCGGAAGACATCGCGCGGGAGGAAATCAGAGAAACATAAAAAATGGAAGCCGTAATTTTCATCGGCGTTCAGGGCAGCGGAAAATCAACCTTCTACAAACGGAAGTTTTACGAAACGCACATCCGCATCAATCTTGATATGCTCCGCACGCGGCATCGTGAAAGATTGCTGGTTTCCGCCTGCTTTGAAGCAAAACAAAAATTTGTTGTTGATAATACAAATCCCACCGCAGAAGACCGTCAGAGATATATTTTACCCGCCAAGTTTTATCACTTCCGCGTCATCGGCTATTATTTCCGGGCAAATTTAAAGGACGCTCTGAGGCGAAACGCGCAGCGCGAAGGCAAAGCGAGAATTGTTGAAAAAGGCGTAAAAGCGACTTTCGGGAAACTTGAACTGCCGAGTTATGCCGAAGGTTTCGATGAGCTTTTCTATGTTTGGATTGACGAAAAAGGCGAGTTTGTAGTCGAGGAATGGAAACGTGAAGTTTAGCCGGAGTTTATTCATTTTCAAAATCAGCGGGGGCAGAGAGCCGCCCTTCCTGACCTGCCAATTTATCCAACTTGTCTTTTTTCGGCTTATCCGCCCGCAATTAAACATTCAAGGCAAAACAAATTTCAGGTTGGGAAGGGCGGCTTGCCCCCGCTTGCCTGAGAATGAATAAATCCCGAGTTTAGAGAGCGGCTATTTACATTAAGCTCTCGAATAATTAAACTTTAGAGGTATGGAATTGACCTTTAAAATCCTCTCGGCGCTTCTGATCGGAGTCGCCGCATTTTTTTTGTGGAGAGGAAATGCGGACGGCGCGTTTGTTTCGGCGGTGGTCGGCTCGGTTTGTTTTTTTATAAGTTACCGGTTTCAGGTGAAAGAGAGGATGCGGCAAAGAGAAAATGAAACCGCAGATGAAAACGGATAAGCTCGGATGAAAGAGGTTTGAAACAACGGATTAGCACAGATTTTCGCAGATTTTATTAAATTTAATAATCCGTGTAAATTTACGTTAATCCGTTGTTTCTCTATTTAAAGTTTTATGTCGAAAATCGTTTTATCAACCTTTGGCTCACTCGGCGATTTGCATCCGAAGATCGCGCTTGGTCTTGAACTCAGGCGGCGCGGGCACGATGTCGTTTTTAACGTGATGGAATTTTACCGCGAAAAAATCGAATCGCTCGGGTTTGAACTCTCGCCTCTTCGCCCAACTGTTTCGCCGGAAGACCGCGAGTTCGGCAAATTGCTGATGGATGCCAAAAAGGGAACGGAAACGATTTTGCGCGAGCTTATAATGCCGAATTTGCAGGCGATGTATGAGGACGTAATGAAGGCGGTCGAAGACGCCGATTTGCTGATTACGGGCGAGATTATTTACGTCGCAAAATCGGTTGTCGAGAAAACGGGAATCAAATGGATTTCGACCAGCCTCGCGCCGATTTCGTTTTTTTCCGCGCACGACCCGAACGTTTATCCGACCGCGCAATGGTATGAGCATCTCAGATTTTTGCCGGTCGGTTTTCATCAGGGAATTTTCAAGCTGATGAGTTGGACGATTCGGGATTGGCTCGAGCCTTACAGGGAATTTCGCCGCTCGCTCGGTTTGGATGAAAATCACGATCCCGTGTTTTTCGGTAAGAATTCAAACTTGCTGCATCTCGCGCTGTTTTCCAAAGTTCTCTCAAAACCGCAGCCCGATTGGCACAGCCCGACGCTGCAAACCGGATTTTGCTTTTACGACGGGAAAGACGATCTCGGCAAAATGCCCGAAGGTTTGACGGAATTTTTGGAAAATGGCGAGCCGCCGATTGTTTTCACGCTCGGTTCCGCCGCCGTGATGGATGCGGGAAATTTTTTCGAGGAAAGCGCGAAAGCCGCCCGCATTTTGAATCGCCGCGCCGTTTTGCTTTACGGCGTTTATAACGAGCCGCCGAAAGGTTTGGATGAAAACATCGTCGGGTTTGATTACGCCCCTTATTCGCAAGTTTTTCCGAAAGCGGCGGCGGTCGTTCATCAAGGCGGAGTCGGCACAACGGCTCAAGTTTTGCGGGCGGGCGTTCCGCATTTGATTATGCCTTACAGCCACGATCAGCCCGATAATGCTGCGCGATGCGAGCGCGTCGGCGTTGCCGAAACAATTTCCCGCGATGATTATACGGCGGAAAATGCGGCGAAAAAACTACAGAGAATACTCGCAGATTTAAGCTACAAATCAAACGCGCTCGAAGCAAAACGCATCGTAGAAGCCGAGCGCGGAACCGAAACCGCGTGTGACGCGATTGAGGCGATTTTGCAGAAACCGAAAGCGCGAGCGGCGAGCTAAAGATTTAATTATTTAATGAAATTTGACGGAAAATAGCGTAAAATAAGGGCGAAAGGAGTTTAGAGATATGGCAAATACAGTTACTTTCGAGATGAGCGAAAATCAGGCGAGAGATTTTGAAAAACTTTTAGACGCGACTTTAGAGATTCTGCGAAGAATGGAAGCGGAAAGCCCGGAACGCGATGCGAGAATAGACAAAATGCGCGAGGAAACAAGGCGAAATCTTGACGAAGCCGAAAAAATAATGAAAGGGGTTTCTAAGCGTTTGGCTAATTTGGAAATTTCTTTGGAGAAATAAAGTGTTGGAGAAATTATTTGACCTTTTGACAAAGGTTTTCACGGTTACCTCCAGGGTTGATCGCCTCGAAAAAGACGTTGAAAATTTGCGGCGAGATGTCACCCATTTATCAGAAATCGTCAATCAACAATCGGCAAAAATAGATGTGCTGGTTTATGCGCTCCAAGCCGAAAGCGATAAAACAAAACTTTGGGTCGAAAGAGAATTAGCAAGGTTTGAACGCCGATTGCCCGAAGGAAAAGAAGATAAGAATAATGAAAAAAATTAGTTTAATTTCACTTTTAATTTTATGTTTTACAATCTCAGGTTTTGCTCAAATGACGCGCAAACCTTCGCCTACACGAGCGCCAAAAGACGCGACTGTCACTAAACCGGACGCCAAAGACAGGTTTTTGACCGCAATAAAATCGCAGGAAGATTTCGACCGGATTTCGCGGGTTTATCACAAGGATACACCCTACGCTCTGCCGCACGCGATGTTTGTGATTGACCGCAAAAACAAGAACAAGATTTATTACGTCAATTCGCAGAAATACCGTTTTCACAAGGATTTTTTAATCGGGAATTATCTCGTTCTAAAAGGCGAAAATCTTTTCGAGAACATTTACATTAATGAAAACCGGCGCTTTATCGTCGGGACAATCGCGTGGCAAAAAACGGTCGAAGCGTTTACGTTTGAATTTTGGGAAGGCGATATGATTCCCGCCCAGCAAATTAAACTGACTTACGATATTATCAATAAAACTTTTCACGAGCCGGTCGCTTTCAAGCCGAACTCGATTCGACAGGATGAGCTGTCGGCTAATCTCGACATCGAGCGCATAACATCCGACGAAATCTCAAAAAATCAGGAATATCTCGCGCTCAACGCGGCTCGCGGCGTCGGTCGCGTCCATATTATTGACAAGCTCGACGACACGGTGGAAATCGGCTACAACGAGATTATCGTTTTGAAGGAAATTCCACAAAATCTGCCGCCGGTTGCCGGAATTATTATTGCCAAACCGAGTTCGCCGCTTTCGCACATCAACATTCTGGCGAAAGGCTGGGGTATTCCGAACGCTTACATTAAGGACGCCGACAAACTCTTCAAGGAATACGATACCTGGTGGGTCGAGTTTGAAACCACTCTGACCGATTACAAAATAAAACTCGCCGACAAGCAAGTTTTGGATAAATGGCGCGCGGCGGAAGAGGAGAAAGGAAAGGTTTTCAAAGCCCCGCCGTCGAATCTGGAAATAACGCGGCTGGCGGCGCTGAGACAAATCGGCAAAAAAGACAGCATCGCTTACGGCGCGAAAGCCGCGAATTTGGGCGAGGTGGCAAACGCGAAAATTCCAAACATTACCGTTCCCGACGGCTTTTCGATTCCCTTTCATTACTACTACGAATTTATGCATAAACACGATCTCGACGATAAAATCGCCGATTTGATGATCGAATATGATTTTGTGCATAACCCGCGCTTCCGGCGGCAAAAGCTCGAAGAATTTCGCCAGGAGATTCAAAACGCCGAGTTTGACGAAAAATTGAAAGCGGAAATTATCAAAAAATGGCGAACCGAACTCGGCGGAAAAGGCGTTTTCGTCCGCAGTTCTTCAAACGCCGAGGATATGCCGAATTTTTCAGGCGCGGGACTTTACACGACCGTTCCGAATGTTAAGGAAGAAGAGAAACTTATCGAAGCGGTGAAAACCGTCTGGGCTTCGCTCTGGAATTTCGATGCTTACGACACCCGCGAGCGCAATTTTATAGACCATCGCGGAACGTATATGGGCGTTTTTATCCAAATCGGCGTGAATATGGATAACGGCGGTGTGATGATTACGAAAGATCCGTTCGATAAAGAAAACAAAGGAGCGGTTTATATCGCGGCGACGCGCGGGCATAACATCCAGGTCGTCGGCGGCGAGGGCAGCAGCAAAGGCGAGAGGATTCCCGAACAGATTCTGTTCACGCCGAAATCGAATTCCGTTCAGGTTTTAACTCGTTCAAATCAGGAAACGGAGATCAAATTTGACGAAAACGGCGGTTTGAAAGAAACGCCTATTTCCGTTGAAAGAAGAGTGCTGACTGACGCAACGGCGCGAAGTTTGGTCAATGCCGCGCTTGCAATCAAGAAATTATTCGGCAATAAAAAGGATCAGGACATCGAATGGGGCTATCAAAAAGGTCAGATTTTTATTTTACAGTCGCGCCCGTATATTGAGAATTAACAGATAAAGGAGCGCCAGCATCTTGCTGGCAATGAACGCACAAGCGTTCACAAACGACTAGGTTTATTCAAGATTGAATAAAAACGAGCACATTTAGATTGCTGACGCAATCTTTGCCAGCAAGATGCTGGCGTTCCTTTTATTTATTTTTTAAAATGAAAAAGATTATAGCAATTAGTTTATTTAGTTTAGCTTTTATCAGTTGCAGCCAATCTCAGCCGCAGCCGGTTGCCAATACCGCTGTTTCCAATGTGACGACACCGAGCAACACCATGACGGTCACGGCGCATTCGGGCGACCCGAAAATGGGGCAAACGCCTCCGGCTGCCAAATCTGAAGGCAAAACCAAGTGGACGCAGAGCGGCGATCCGATTGACACAAAAGAATTTGACGCGGAAATCGCCAAAACCGAGAAGGAATTGAATTCAAAGCCGAATGACGAAGCCGCGAAAAAGGCTCTGGCTGAAGCTTATTACAAACGCGGTTTTGCCCTGACCGAAGCGCGGCAATACGCTTCGGCGCTCGGCGATTACCGCCGCGCTTTGAAGTTAGACCCGAACAATGAAGGCGCGAAAAAATGGATCGGTCAGATTATCGGCATTTACGACAGCCTGAACAAGGATTATCCGAAAGAGGGCGAAGAACCGCCGCCGCTTCCCTTTAAGGAGAAAACCTAATCTGCGCTCTGTTCGAGATAAGAAAATTAGCCCGCGAATCGGCGCGAATTTACGCGAATAAGAGAAAGGATTTTACAAATAAAGTAATTATTTGATTTCAAGAAATTCGTGTTCATTAGCGTTATTCACGGGCTAATTTCCTCGTCTGAAAAAAGTCTGGCTATGGTTTTAGTACGAAAATTCGAGCCGAAAGATGCGGAGGCGATTTCGTTTGTCATCCGGCAAACGATGAAAGCTTCAAACAGCGCGGATTATTCTCCCGAAATTTTACAGCCGCTGATTGACTATTTTTCGCCGGATAAGATTCTACAGCTTAACCGGGAAAGATTTTGTCTGGTGGCGGAAGCGGATAATAAAATCGTCGGAACGGCGGCGATTGAAGAAGCGGAATTATTAACGTTTTTCGTTCTTCCCGAATATCAGAAAAAAGGAATCGGCAGAAAATTGTTAGAGGAAATCGAAAATTTTGCCAAGCGGGGCGGAATTAAAACCATCCGGGTGGATTCAAGCGTTACCGGACAGGATTTTTATGAAAAATCAGGCTACCGGAAAACCGGAGTTGAGAAAACCGCAGCGGCGGGAAGACAGGTTGAGATGGTTAAAAATCTAAAATAAACGCTTCAGTCGGTTTAAATGGAAATCAAACAACTCAGTTCGGACAAATCCAGCTTTCAAGCCGAAACCGAAGACGGCGGAATTTTAACGCGCCGTAAAACCGAATTCTTACCCGACGGCGCGTATTATTTTGAAGATCAATTAGAAATAAAAGAAGATTTCAGCGTGAAGATTGTTCTTTGCGCCGCCTGGCTGTTTGAGCTTTACGAATTGGAAGCGGGCGAATTGTTTTTTGTTCGAGGCGCTGAAAAAATTTCCCCGAAAACAAAACGCTTCGGAATTTTCTATCCTCCTTTTACAATTTCTCAACCCTTTTTCAAACAAGTAAAAGGCAAAACGCGAGGAATTGCCGCAGAGGATTTTTTGCCCGAAGAATTCCCAATCGCGCCGCTTTTATTTGAAACGGATTTTACCGAATCCTTTTCCGGCGCAGCACAAGTAAGGGAGATTTTGAAAACAGGTAGAAACCCCCAATCGGTCGAACTTAATCCAAAACCTTCCCTGCTTTCTCTCAAAGCCAAACGCCTGATTGATGAAAATTATCACATTTATCCATCCATCGCCCGCATCGCCGCCCGGCTAAACGTTTCGCACGAGCATCTCACCCGCCAATTCAAACGCGATTACGATCTGACTCCGAGCGCCTATCTTCATCAAATTCGCATCGCCGACGCGACCTTCAGATTGGCGAAAGGTGAGGAAATAATAAATGTTTCGCAGGATGTCGGCTACAACGATTTGAGCCGTTTTTATAAGCAGTTTCGCAAATCAATGGAAACATCTCCGGGCAATTGTCAGATGATAAAAAAGGATTAATAAAAAAATGCCTGCTGTAACTCTTTAGCTTTCATAACGACTTAAGTAAAGTTTCCCATCGTAATCGTTAATGCCGATAATCACCCGGTCAAGCCAACCGTGTCTGCCGAGAACATTGCGGTTAAAATTTTCGTCTTGTGCGAAATACACGGTCGAATCAAATTCGTAATCTTCAAAAACTAAAGTAATTTGATGAGCAAAAGCCCAAAATGAGCCGCTTGCCGTGCTTATGCTTTCGCGCAATCCCGACTCGATTTCAATTCCTAATTTTTCGCCGTGAATCCGTTCAAAGATGCAATAGGTTGAGCCTGTGTCTATCTTTGCTTCAAAAGTTGTCGAATCTTGTCCTGAGCGCACTTGAACGTTTATTGAGATTCCACTTTTGCCGGAATCATAACGAACAAGTTTTTCAAATTCGAGTATGTGAGTCATCTACCAACCGCCCCAAATCTCCTCATCTTCGGCTACGATGTAATGCAAAAACGCATTTTTTACGCCCTTTTCCTTTGCCCTTAAATCCGCTTCTTTGATTGTTTTGCCTACAGCAATAAGTTCACCATCTTTCAAAGCAACATAATTTCCGGCATATTCGTCGCGGTGTTCTTTCAGCCATTCAATATTCGGACTGGGATTTTTTCCGCCGTTAGATTTGCTCGTTTCCGCTTGTTTCTGCAAACGTCGGATTAATTCATCACGCTCCTCGTTTGTTAAGCTTCGAGTTTTTTCAATTATTTCATCTAAAACTGCCTGCATTCGCTTCACCTCCGCTAAACATCTGCGCTACATCTTTTAATTCTGCCGTAATTTTCGTTTGCGGTAAAGAATTTAGAAAATCTCTGCCGTAAGATTTTGTCCTCAGCCTTGTATCCAAAATAGCAATCACGCCTCTGTCCGTCTTGCTGCGAATCAAACGCCCGATTCCCTGTTTCAGAGTAATTACGGCTTGCGGAACGGAATAATCGAAAAACGATTTGCCGCCATTTTCATCAATAAAGCGCGTTCGCGCGGCGACAATCGGGTCAGTCGGGACGGCGAAGGGCAGTTTATCAATGATGACGCAGGAAAGCTGCTCGCCGCGCACGTCAACGCCTTGCCAGAATGAAGATGTGGCGAAAAGGACAGCATTTTTCGTGCTTTTGAAGCGGTCAAGAAGTCCGGCTTTTGACATCGAGCCTTGCACGAGACACGGGAAATTGACGCGCATCGAAACGAGTTCGTAAAGCGCGTTCATTGAAGAATTGCTTGTGCAGAGAACGAAAGCGTGTCCGCTTGTTACCTGCAAAATTTTGACGATCTCGTTTGCCGCGACCTGCGTGTATTCAGGCGAGCGCGGGTCGGGCATCGCTTTCGGAATATAAATGACCGATTGTTTTTGATAGTCGAAAGCCGAAGGCGCGAGCAGCGTTTCGGTTTTGCCGTTGTCCAAGCCCAAGCGGTCTTTGATGAAATCGAATTTTCCGCTCGATGAAAGCGTCGCGCTGGTTAAAACGACCGTTTCTGTTTTGTCGAAAAGCTTTTCCTGAAGCAGGGCGGAAACGTCAATCGGCGAAGCGCGGAGAAACATTCCCTTGCCGCGTTTTTCAAGCCAATAAACGTAATTTTTCTCGGCTTGCGTGCAGATAAAATCGAGATCGAATCGTGTCTGCCGCACGCGGCGCAGAAGGCTCTCGGCTTCCGTAACTTTTTCGGCGTGAACGTCCAGCGCCGTTTCCATTCTTTCCAGAGCCGAATCCAAAGCGAAATACGCTTCGCCAAGCGGCGTCGGCTGAATTTCGCCCCTGTGAGTCTTTTGCGCGAAGGCGTTTGGAAGAAGCGGAAATCTGCCTTCCTGACTGCGCGTTTGAACAAAGCGCACCCAGAATTGGTCTGCCAAGCCGACGATCTTGGCAGCGATTTTTGTTAAATCTCTGACGGCAATCGTGTCGGTTATCGGCAATATATCGGAATCGCGGGCTAATTCTTCGATCTGAAAATTTGAAATCTGAAAACCGAAATAATCGGCGGCGATGTCTTCTATCAGATGCGCCTCGTCAAAAATCACAGCGCCGTAATCAGGCAGAACTTTGCCGTATTGATTGCCGCGAACATTTAAATCGGCGAAGAAAAGGTGATGATTGACGATTACGATGTCGGCATCCTCGGCGCGTTCGCGCATTCGGGTGATAAAACACGGCTCGAAATCCGGGCATTTCTGTCCGAGACAGGTTTCCGATTTAGCGTTGATTCTCGACCAAAACGAGATGTTTTCCGGTAAATCAGTGAGTTCGGCGCGGTCGCCGGTTTCCGAATCTCTCGACCAATGGCGAACTTCATCGAAATAATCCATCTCGTCCAAGCCTTCGAGAATCGGCTGGGTTTCCGCTTTTTTTATCCGGTAAAGACAGGCGTAATTCGAGCGCCCTTTCATCGAAGCGGCGGTAAATTTTTTCGGCAGAACCTTTTGCAGAAAAGGAATGTCTTTTTCCATCAATTGCTCCTGCAAATTTTTCGTGCCGGTCGAAATAATCACGCGCTTGTTTTTGCCGAGCGCCGCCGCGATTGCCGGAACGAGATAAGCCAGAGTTTTGCCCGTGCCGGTTCCCGCTTCGACGATGAGATGTTTCTTATTCTCAAACGCCCGCAAAACGGCTTCCGCCATCTTGATCTGCCCGGCGCGATATTCGTATTCCCTGTGATATTTCGCAATCAGCCCGTTTTTGCCAAAAATTTCTTCCACTTGAAATGTCTTCCTTTTATAAATTGAATGAGATGTTTTTTCTCAGGTTAATTCAGATTAAATAAACGTTTGCTTTCCAATCATAACAAATTTCACCGATAAATCTATCTTTTTGTAACGCGGTTTTGATGTTTAATTTCCAAACATTATTTAAAATAAAAAGATGAAGACAAATTGCCTTCATCTTTTATAAAAACCGCATGAACGCTGAGTTTCAATATCCGCGTACAGTTAATTTTTTCCCAAAACACTAAGCCGTAAACGAAGAACCGCATCCGCATCCGCCGGTCGCATTCGGGTTTTCAAATGTAAAGCCCGAACCCATCATATTCGATGTGTAATCAATCGTTACGCCGTTCAGATACTGCGCGCTGAACATATCAACGAAAAGCCGGACGCCGTGTTCTTCAACGATGAAATCGCCTTGCCGCGATTCTTCTTCTATATTCAGGCTGTATTGAAATCCCGAACATCCGCCCGGAACGACGCGCACGCGAAGACCAGCCGTTTCCGGTAAATCTTCTTCGTTCGCCATAAATTTTTTCACTTCTTCCGCCGCCGCTGAACTTACGTTTAATTCAACGGACGGTGCTGCTACTGCTGCCATATTTTTATATTAAATTCTCCTTATTAAATATTTGTCGGATTTAGCCTAAACTAAATCTTTACATTAATTTCAATGTTACTTTGGATTCAATAAAATCTCAAGCAGTTTGCTTTATTTATTTGCTTTAACCATTGGAAGAAATGTTTCTTCCAAATAAGTCCTAATTTGGTCGCGCGCGGCGCGAAAGGCTTTCAAACGAGTTTCTTCATCTCCCTCAACCGTCGCCGGGTCTTCAAAGCTTTGATGAATCAATTTTGTTTTCGCAGGAAAATACGGGCAATTTTCCTGCGCGTTGTCGCAAACCGTTAAAACGTAATCAATTTCCGCGTTTGCAAACTCGTCAACCGATTTCGAGCGATTGCCGGAAATATCAATCCCGATTTCCGCCAAAGCTTTTATCGCTTCCGGGCGCACAGCCGAAGGCTTTGTTCCGGCGCTGAAAACTTCATATTCACTTCGGCAGATATATTTTAATAACCCTTCCGCCATTTGGCTCCGAGCGGAATTTCCCGTGCAAAGTATTAAGATTTTTTCAGACATTTTCTATTTCCTCATCCTTTAAAAGCCAGCCGAAAACCAAAGTTGCCGCAAATGCGCCGAGAAGCTGCGCTATCAAAAACGACGGGATATTTTTCGGATTTATCCCGGCAAAAGTATTCGAAGCCGAACGCGCCAAAGTTACAACCGGATTCGCAAAAGATGTTGAACTCGTAAACCAATAAGCCGAAGTTATGTAGCTGGCGACCATAAATGGAATTAAATTCGGACGAAATTTAATTCCCGCCTGAATAACGGCAATCAATCCAAATGTTGCCACAAATTCGCTTAAAAATTGCGCGTTTCCGGCTCTGATTTTTGTCGAGGCGGAAAAAGCCGGCAGTTCAAACATCAAGTTTGCTAATCCGACACCGGCGAAAGCACCCAAAATCTGCGCTTGCAGATAAAACAAGCAATTGCGCCAGCTCAAACTTCCGCGCCAAGCTTCAGTCAAACTTACCGCCGGATTAAAATGCGCCCCCGAAATATCAATAAAGCTCAAAATCAGAAAAGCTAAACCCGCGCCCGTCGCAATGGTGTTCGCCAGCAATGCGATAGCGACATTTCCGCCCGCCAGATTTTCGCCCATTATTCCCGAACCGACGACAACCGCCAGCAATCCAGCCGTGCCTAAAAACTCAGCCGTTAGTTTTCGCGCTAAATTCATTCTCTAAATTTGATTTAAAGCGTTCTCCAAATCCGCAATCAAATCTTTTTCATCCTCAATGCCAACTGACAAACGAATCAAACCATCAGTAACTCCGGCTTTAAGGCGGTCTTCCCGTGAAAGCGTAGCGTGTGTCATCGAAGCCGAATGCTGAATAATCGTTTCCACACCGCCGAGCGATGTTGCCAGAGTGCAAATCTCGACATTATTAACCAGATTTTTTCCGTTTTCAGTTCCACCGACATCAAACGCGACCATCCCGCCAAAGCCTTTCATTTGTTTTGCGGCAATTTCATGATTTTGATGTTTTTCCAGTCCCGGATAAAAAACGGCTTTAACTTTCGGATGAGCGGACAACATATTCGCTATTGCAGATGCGTTTTGATTATGCCTTTCCATCCGCAAAGCCAAAGTTTTTATCCCGCGCAAAACCAGCCAAGCCGTTTGCGGCGCGATATTTCCGCCGTAAAGTTTTGTTGTGTGTAATCTGGCTTTTTCAACAATTTCCCTTTTCCCGACAATCAAACCGGCGGTTAAATCGCTATGCCCGCCGAGATATTTCGTCGCGCTGTGAATGACAAGATCAACTCCGAGTTTGAGCGGACGCTGATTGAACGGCGTGGCAAAAGTGTTGTCGGCAATCGTTTTAATATTCTTTTCCTTGGCAATTTTCGCAACCGCTTCAATATCCGTAATTTTCAAAAGCGGATTGGAAGGTGTTTCAAGCCAGAAAATCTTTGTTTCCGGTCTTGCCGCTTCAGCATAATTTTCCGCATCAACCGCATCAACGAAAGTCGTTTCGATTCCGAATTTTTCGGATAATTCATTAAAAAAATTCGTCGTCGTCGAATACATCGAGTCTGGCGCGACAATATGATCGCCTGATTTTACCAGCGTCAAAACCGCCGCCGAAACCGCCGCCATCCCCGAAGCGAACGCCAGCGCGTCCTCCCCATTTTCAAGCTCGCGCATTGCTCTCTCCAATGCCGTTTGCGTCGGGTTTCCCAAACGCCCGTAAAAATAACCTTCCCTTTGATGATTATGAATCGCCGCGCCTGTGTCGGCATCGGAAAAGGCGAAGACTGACGCATTGTAAATCGGAACGGAAACCGCGCCGTGGTTTTCCGTCAAATCTTCGCCCGCGTGAACTGTCAAAGTTGAAAAAGATTTTTCGCTCATTTGTTTTGATTAGCAGCAAGAAGTTTTTGCAGAACTTGTAATGCTAACCGTTTTTTCCGTCGGGGCGCAACAAGCGGAAGCCGCATTCTCGATTCCCTCGGTATTTTCCAGAACCGTGAAAACTTCCCAGCGATTTCCGTCCGGGTCCTGCACCCAGGTTTTATCCTGAAGCGCGTAGCAGCAATCGGTCTTCATCTCGTCCAGCGTAGTCAATCCATTTTCAACCCAACGCTTGCCGATTGCCAGAACTTCTTCGGTTGATTCGACCTGTAAGCCGAGATGCGAAAGCGAGCCGCCTCTTTCAAATGAAATCTGAGTCATTGAAAGATTAAGCGGCGGGTTAGCGACATCAAATTTCGCGTAGTCCGATCTCAACTTGAACGGTTCGATACCAAACATTTTTTTGTAGAACTCGACGCTCTGCGCGACATCCTTAACATTTAAAGAAACATGTGTTTTCATAAAATTGCTCCATTGTTTTGAATTTCATATACGTTTTGACGTATATGTTAAGACAAATATATTCTTGCTAAAATGATTTGTCAAGACAAAAATACGATTTTGTGATATTTTTTTTATATGAGCAGTGAAAAAATCCTATCAGATATGGAAACTTTGTTTCTGGCGCTAGCCGATAAGACTCGTCTTCGTCTGCTAAATCTTATGCGCCAGGATGAAATTTGCGTTTGCTTTTTCACGGAAGTTTTGGGCGAGAGCCAGCCAAAAATTTCGCGGCATCTTGCGTATTTGAGAAATGCGGGCGTTGTGGAAGCAAGGCGCGAGGGCAAATGGATGCATTATAAAATCGTCGAACCGGAAGACGATAACGCAGCACGCATTTTACAGGATACGCTTATATGGCTGGCTTCCCAGGATACGATGCAGAAGGAGTATGAAAACCTTGTTGATGTTGTTTGCTGCGCGGTTGAAGTTCCGGTTACAATTGCCCGCGCGCCAAAACCGGAAACATTTGTCGAAACGCATATATCAGCAGAACCAAAACAGGAGCTGGAGACTTTTCTTCTATAATTTTTGAGTTTTTCGCTTTTCTTTTGGATAAGGACAATGCCGACACCCGTTTTCGCAGCAATAGCCGCGCTTGATAAGAAAATGTTCAGTTAAAACCATCAAGCCGTTTTCAAAATAATAATCAACTCCCTCGACAAATTTTTCTTTGCCTTCGGTTCTACGTTCAACCTTTTTCATACAAAGCCAAGAACTCCTTATTCCCTTCGGCACCCAAAATCGGTGAATCAATTACACCGGAAATTTTTAAGCCGATTTTTTCGGCAAAATCGTTTACTTCAGAAATGACGCGGTCATGTTTTTCAGCATCTCGAACAATTCCGCCTTTTCCCACTTCGCCTTTTCCTACTTCAAATTGCGGTTTTATCAGAGTAATAATTTTTCCCCTATCTTTTAAAAGATCAACAAGCGGAGGCAGAATTTTTGTAACCGAGATGAAGGAAACATCCATCACAATCAAATCGAATTTTTCGGGAAAATCTTCCGGTTTTAGATGCCGGGCATTGACATTTTCCCGAACCTCAACTCGTTCGTCATTACGAAGTTTCCAATCCAATTGATTTGTTCCGACATCAACCGTATAAACTTTCTTCGCCCCGTTTTGCAGAAGACAATCGGTAAAACCGCCTGTGGAAGCGCCGACATCAAGACAAACATATTCGCCGACGCGAATTTGAAAATCTCCCAAGGCTTTTTCGAGTTTCAGCCCGCCGCGTCCGACGTATTTGGTTTCGGCACTTTCGCCCTTGATTCTGATGTTTTCATTGCCGAAAAATTCCTGCGAAGGCTTTTCGACGCGTTGTTCGTTGACCAAAACAACGCCTGCCATTATTAAAGCCTGCGCCTTTGTGCGTGATTCCGCCAGACCGAGATCAACCAGCAGTTTGTCTATGCGCTCTTTTTTCATTAATAAAGCGAAGTTTTAACTGATGCTCGCCAGAAATTTCGGCTTTCTACGGGCTTTCGTTGCCTGCTCAAAGGCATAAGCGATTTTGAGCAGCGTCGGTTCGGAATAAGCCCGTCCGAAAAAGGAAATGCCAATCGGCAATTCTTTTATAAAACCGGCTGGAACGGTGATATTCGGATAGCCCGCAACCGCTGCCAGTGTTGAGCTGGAAATGTAATTGCCTCCGCAATCGCCGTTTACCAGATCAATCGTCCAAACCGGCGCGTTGGAAGGCGCGACAATCGCGTCCAGCGAGTTTTTATCCATAACCTCGTCAATTCCCTTATCCTGCGTCAGAACTTTGGATTGCAGCAGAGCCAGACGATATGCGCGGTCGTCCAAATCCGCTTTTTCCTGTGCTTGTAGAAAAATCTCCTGACCGAAATAAGGCATTTCGCGGTCTTTGTTTTTTTCGTTAAACTCGATCAAATCTTTCAATGTTTTATGCGGCGCATTTCTTTCGGCGAGATATTTGTTCAGATCGGCTTTAAATTCATAAAGCAAAACTTCAAATTCGGCATCGCCGATTTTTTCGAGATTCGGAAATTTCGCATCAATTAATGTCGCACCCTGCTGTTTCAAAACTTCGAGCTGAGCATTCATCAACTTATCAACTTCCGGGTTTTTGCCCCAATAATCGCGGGCGACGCCGATTTTCGCGCCCTTTAAGCCGTCCGCCTGCAAAAACTTGGTGTAATCCTTTTCAGCCTTTGTTTTATTCTGCGCAGTCGCCGAATCGCGCGGGTCAACCGCCGTCATTGCGTTTAGAACTATAGCGGCGTCCGTAACGGTGCGCGTCATCGGTCCCGCCGTGTCCTGGCTATGGGCAATCGGAATAATGCCGCTTCGGGAAATCAAACCGAGCGTCGGTTTTAACCCGACAATCCCGGTGACGGAAGCCGGGCAGACAATCGAGCCGTCGGTTTCCGTGCCGATTGCCGCCGCCGCCAGATTCGCCGCGATTGCCGCGCCCGAACCGGTCGAAGAACCGCAGGCGTTGCGGTCTAAAATATACGGGTTGCGCGTTTGCCCGCCGCGACCTGACCAGCCGCTTGTCGAACTGGTCGAGCGGAAATTCGCCCATTCGCTCAGGTTTGTTTTCGCCAAAATCACTGCGCCCGCTTCTCGCAGTTGTTCAACCAGAAAAGCGTCGCGCTTCGGCGTCGGCGCATCCATTAAAGCGAGACTTCCGGCAGTCGTTTTCATTTTGTCCGCCGTGTCAATATTGTCTTTAAGAATAATGGGAATGCCGTGAAGATTGCCGCGAACTTTTCCCGCTTTGCGCTCGGCGTCGAGCCTTTCGGCGATTTGCAGAGCGTCCGGGTTGATTTCGATAATCGAGTTGATTTTTTTATCAACCGTTCTGATCCTGTCCAAATATTTTTGAGCGATTTCGCGGGCGGTAATCTCGCCTCTCTGCATCATTCCCTGCAATTCGAGAATGGTTTTTTCTTCCAATTCAAATGAATCGGCGTCTGTCTGCGCCGACACTTTTTTTGTTTTGCTCATAACGGCGGCAGCGCTTCCGAGCGCGGTGATTTCCAAAAATTGGCGGCGATCAATGATTTTCATTTTTCTCCCTTTTGATTTTCTGTTTTCTTCTGCGGATTGGTCTTTTGAATTTTACCAAAAGTGTTAAGGTGTAGTCATTTCGGTTGCGACTGAGATTTTACAAAGCATTAAATTAACTTTCTGCAAGAGGATGGTTCATCCGCCGCAGCAAATCCTGATAACGCTCATCATTTCTAATCAAATCAAACTGCGGATCAACTCCGAGCCAGACAGCCCAAACATCTTTTTCGTCCAGAGCTTTTTCAAGCTGCTCAAAAGTGCGTTCCTTATCCTTCAAACTGCAATAAACGATGGCGAGCATAAATGGCGAAACGTATTTTGTTTTCGCCATTTGATTGATTTTTTCCAACGTTTCAAGCGCGGTTTCGCGCAGCCCGGCTTCGGCTTGCGCGGCGGCAAGCGCGGTCGGATACATCAAGTTTCCGGTTGAGTATTCCATAGCTTTTTGCGCTTGCGTCAAGGCTTCTTCGCGCTGCCCCGCGCTTCTCAGCGCCCAGCTAAAAGTTAAGCGTCCCCAGGCGTAAAGCGGCTCGCTTGAAAGCATCCGGCGGTGAACTTCGATTGATTCGTCAAAACGCCGCGAGTGGTAATGCGCCCAAGCCAGATAATGAAGACTGAGAAGCGCATCCGGGTTTAGCTGAAAAATGCGGTCGAGTTCCTCCATTACCTGATCAAAACGCCCGGTCTGAAGAAGCAAAGCCTGATACCAATTGTGCGCTAAAATCGAATTTGGATTGATTTCGATGGCGCGAAGCAGATAATTTTCAGACGCCTTCCAATCGAAATCATAATTGATGGCGGCAATGCCCAGCGCGGCTTGCGCGTCGGCGCAGGTCGGATCAATCGCCGCCGCTTTTTCCGCCGCTTCTTTAGCCAAACGGCTGCTTTCAGCAAACGGGATGATGCAGTGAATTCCGAGAAAAACGTAATATTCGGCAATCGCTATATGAGCCAGAGCGTAATTCGGATCGAGAGCGACGGCGAGCTCGTAAAACTTGATGGCTTTG
>DATHTS010000295.1:0-2837 GCA_035462935.1 Pyrinomonadaceae bacterium | reverse complement strand
TGTTATCTATCGGCTGCGGCAGTCCGCCGACGGGTTTGGCGGAAAATGAAGTTCAAACAACGCAAAATCTGCCGGGCGGTGAAACAAATAGCGCGGCTTCCGCTAAATTTAAAGTCGAAACCGTGGCTACAAATCTCGAAGTTCCATGGGCTTTTGCTTTTCTGCCAAACGGGAATCTGCTTTTCACGGAAAGACCGGGCAGGGTGCGGATTATCGAAAACGGGAAATTGCGGCAGGAGCCTGTGTTTATCGTTCCCGATGTTGATTCTTCGAGCGAAAGCGGTTTGATGGACATTTCTCTAAGCCCTAATTTTTCGGGCAATAATTTTGTTTATCTTGCTTACGCTTATCGCAGCGACGGAAGGCGCGTGAAAATCGTTCGCTATAAATTCGACGGGAAAACTTTTACCGAGCCGACCGTTATTATCCAAGATATTCCAGCCGCGCCGAATCATGCAGGGACGCGGGCGCGTTTCGGTCCTGACGGAAAACTTTACATTACGACCGGCGACGCTTCGCAAAAGCAGCTCGGACAGGATATGACTACGCTCGCCGGAAAAACTTTGCGCTTGAATGAAGACGGCACAATTCCTCAGGATAATCCGTTTTTAAACAGAAAAGACGTGCTACCGGAAATCTGGACTTACGGGCATCGCAACGCGCAGGGTTTGGCTTGGCAGGCAGGAACGAATCTGATGTTTCAAACCGAACACGGACCGAGCGGTTTTGACGGTCCGGGCGGCGGCGATGAAGTAAATATCGTCGAGGCAGGGAAAAATTACGGCTGGGCGGAAATTCACCATAATCAAACCAAGGAGGGAATGGAATCGCCGCTTCTCGAATACACTCCGGCGTGCGCTCCGGCGAGCGGAGCGTTTTACGGCGGCTCGGCGTTTCCAGAATTTAGAGGCAATTTCTTTTTCGGCTGTCTGCGCGGGCAGCGCATTATTCGCGTTTCACTCGACGGAAGAAAAGCAGCAGGTCAGGAAGATTTGCTGAAAGGCGTGTATGGTCGCATTCGTGAAATAGCCGAAGGACCGGACGGAGCGATTTATTTTTCGACCTCAAACCGCGACGGGCGCGGCAGTCCGGCAAAAGAAGACGACCGGATTTTGCGGCTAGTGCCGGCAAAATGATTGGAGAAAAAGAAAGTTATGAATATTGCAAAATTTTTATTAATTGTATTGGTATTGTTTGCCGCGCAGGCGGCGGCGCAGGAATCGGCGGAAAGACTGCCGCCGTTTATTCGCACAAGCGGCGAGGCGGTTGTTACCGCAAAGCCTGACCGGGCGCGGATTGATGTCGGCGTGGTTACGCAAGCGGACAGTTCGCAGGCGGCGGTTGCGGGAAACGCGAAACAGCTTGAAGCGACATTAGCACAGCTTCGTAAACTTCTCGGCGCAAATGCCGACATCAAGACAATCAGCTACACGCTAAATCCGAATTATCGTTATCCGAGAGAAGGCGGCGAGCCTACTATCACCGGTTATACGGCAATAAATATCGTGCGCGTTACGCTCGACGATTTAGCGCAGGTTGGCAGGGTGATTGACACAGCAACCGCAACGGGCGCAAATAGGATTCAGAATCTCCAATTCACGCTCAGAGACGAAAGAGCTGTGCAGGCGCAGGCATTACGCGAAGCGGCGATAAAAGCGCGAGGAAAAGCCGATGCGCTTGCTTCAGCGCTCAATTTAACTATTTTGCGCGTTCTTTCCTTGGTCGAAAGCAGCCCGGTTGTCGTTCCCATGTATGATGTGGCGATGGCGCGCACGGAAACGGCTTCGACGCCGATTGAACCCGGCACGATTGAAATCCGCGCGACCGTTACTTTAACCGTTGAAGTTCGTTAAAAGCAGTGATACAAAAATGTCAGAACCGACTACGGCAGCGGGTAGTTGAAGTTGGGAATTTGGGATACTTAATTCCTCAGAATGTTTAGTTAAACGAAGGGGGTGCAAATTAAAATTGTTTGTTTTCAGCAGGCAGCCGAAGAGCGGGGCAAAGCCATCCTTCCCGACCTGTTATTGGACTAACTTGAGCAATAAACTTTAACCGGCATTCAAGTTAAAGAGAAAAAGAGCAGCCGAATAAATTGGCTGTCGGGAAGAGACGGCTCTGCCCCCGCTTTCTAATTTGCACAACCTTCAGTTATTTAAAGCTCGTCTGCCGCGCCTGCCAAAATTTTGAAATCAGCGCGATAATAAAGAGTGTGAGCGTTGTTGCCGCCGAAAGCAGGCAGAACTGACAGAAAGCCTGAATGACGTATGCTTGCAGGTAAATTAAATAAATCGTGTAAAAAAGCATAAAAGCCGTCAAAAGCCCGAACAAAAACCACATCAGGCGATTGCCGAAAGCCGCTAGGACCGCCAGGCTGAAAGCCAGAAAATAAGCGACCGCCCCGAATAGGGCGAGCGGTATGCCGAACATTTCGGCGTATGCGCTCGTCAAAACCTGCTCGCAGCCTGTTATCAAACTGCACGGCACTTGCTCTTTTGTATAATGATTTACGGTCAGATAAACCGCGTCGCCTATGCCGATTAAAGCGATGAGAGCCGCTAGGAGCGGAAGTTTTGCGACTCCGCCATTTGTTTGATCGTTTGTTGTTTCAAAATCGCTCATTTATTTTCTGTGGCTGTATTGGCTGCGGGCTGTGAAGCCGGCGAATCTTGACCGCTGTTGGGCGCTTTTTGCAGTTCGGCATCAATAACTTGCTTTAAGTTCTGCACGGTCATTTGCTCGTATGGAATGGATTTTCCATTGACGTAAAGCGTCGGCGTTTGATTGATATTCATTGAACGCCCGCGCTGAAGATCGGCATCCACGCGCTGTTTGGC
>DATHTS010000294.1:0-2155 GCA_035462935.1 Pyrinomonadaceae bacterium | reverse complement strand
CGATTCCGGCAACCTGACAGCCCGCGTCGGTCAAAGTCCATTCCGGCGAGTTCGCCGCCAGCAGCGCGGCTTTATCGTTTTTACGCAAGCCCAGAGAATAAAGACCGAGCGCGATATTTTCAGCGCGTGAAATCATCTGATCCGACGAAATCGGCTGCCAAACTCCATCTTTTTTATAATTTAAAGCGTCAGGACGATTATGCCTTTCAGCGGCTTGGTGAAACAATTCGGCAAGCGTCTGCGGTTCGTTTGCAAAAAGCGGAACGCGCCGCAACGATTTGGGATTTGGGATTTGGGATTTGGGATTTGTTTTTTCGTCCTTTGTCCTTTGCTCTTTGTTGGTTTCAGATTCCAAATTCCAGATTCCAGATTCGATTGTCTCCCCTTCTCCTTTTCTCCCTTTCTCCCTTTCTTTCCTAACCTCTTGGTTCATTTTTGTAAAACTCCTCCGAAAATTACTTTCATCACCTCGTCCGCAAACGGCGCGAGCGCGTATTTTTTCTGTGAGAGAATCCAATTCGTAACCATTTCGTCCAACGCGCCGAAAAAGATTTTCGAGCAAACCGTCGCGTTTATGTCCTTGCGAAAAATGCCGCTCTTTTGTCCTTCTTCGATGGTTTGGTGAATAATTCCGAGATATTCGCCAAAGCCCGCCGCCGAAAATTCCTGCATAAATTTTGTCGAGCCGCGCAGTTCGACCTGAAAAACGACCGCCAGATCGCGGTCTGCACCCAGCTTTTCCAGATGAAGCTCGGCAATGCGGCGCAGCTTTTTGTCGGCTTCGGCGATTTCGGCGATTTCGCGCTTCCCTTCCGAGATAAATTCTTCCATCGCGCGGTCAAAAACCGAGTGCAGAATCTCGTCCTTGCTTTTGAAATAAAGATAAACCGTGCCGTCAGCGATGCCCGCTTCTTTGGCAATGTCGGCGACTTTCGAGTTGAAATAACCTTTGCGGGCGAAAACCTTTATCGCCGCCCGTAAAATCGCCCCTCTTTTGTCGGTTACGACGGCGCGAGCCTGTCCGCTTGAAGAATTTGAACGTCCCATATTTTATAATTTATTCAGAAATATGAATGAATACTCATTCAGTTTTAACTAAAGACTATACCGAAAACGCAAATTTATCAAGGTTTTTAGGATTACAGAGTGAAATTTTTAATCGTCCGATTTTTTGTTATCGAAATGAAAATGTTAAATTTAAACCAAAACAAGGAGGAAATTATGCCAAGAGTAAGCGATAAAGCCGTCAAAGGCGACGAGCATAAAAAAGAAATGAAAGAAAAGATTCCCGGCAAGGAAAAAGCCAGAGACCGGCGCGAAAGCAGCCTGCCGCCGAAAGTCTCCGACCCCGACAAGTCCGACAAAAAGAGCAACCAAGACCAACCGAAAGCCGAAAAACTAACTCGAAACAAGCGCGATGATGAAAAGGGAAAGGACAAACCTAAAAAAACCGGGAAGGAAAAAACGAGCGATTAATTTCTATTAACTTTCAGACAACAAAAAAGCTTTGACGTAACCACAACGTCAAAGCTTTTCAACTTCAATTGGAACTCGAATCAAATCCGCAATCCCAAATCCAAAATCCAAAATTAAGATGGCGGAGAGGACAGGACTCGAACCTGCATGCCCTTACGGGCGACGGTTTTCAAGACCGTTGCACTACCAATTATGCGACCTCTCCATAAATAATTTGAGAAGATTCTGTTAATGAAACGCTGCGGCGATTAACAAAGCATTCTTTAAATAAATGCTCCTCTACAACATCTCCTTTTACATACAAAACATACAACCAATCGTATGAATTGTCTTTTGCTTTCTTTACAACATAACCATTGGAATTACTGTGTATATTCCGAAGGTCAACCTTTTTATCACTAGAATATTTTACCTGCACACGCTTCAAGACTTCAAGTGTGTCAACTACAATATCGTATGAAGCGGATTCAGTAATGGGTATTGACACATCAAAACCCATTTTTGTAAAAGTGGCGATAGCCTGCACCGTTGCCAAATCGCCTTTTCGCTGAGTAAGCCTCATCAATTCACCTCCAGTTTAAATGCTTCCCGGCAAGAGGCGAACTGAAAATATACTTTATTTCCGATGTAAATTACAAGCGGCGGCGAATACAATCCTAATCAGCGTGGTTTTGGCTGA
>DATHTS010000293.1:0-2274 GCA_035462935.1 Pyrinomonadaceae bacterium | reverse complement strand
TTCCCAAAATCTCGCCGACAAATTCCAATTTCTTTTCAACCGGCAGATTCATCGCGGGAAAAAATTTCAATTCCGGCGCGTCTTCGCCCGAAAGAAAATCAAGCGGATGAAGCAATAGAGAAAGCTGCGTTTCGGTCAAACGGCACATTTCAAGCGCCGTTTTCCAATAAGTTTTTGCAAGCGTCTTTGAAAAAGTTGAAAGATAAATTACATAACTGGCGTGAATCGGCATTTTGAAAACCGGCAGAGTCGTTACCGGAATTTCCACAAGAGATTTCTCGCCGATTTGCCAGCGATACGGTTTTAAAGATTGAAAGCCGTCGGAAAATTTACCGAAAAGCTTTTTGCGTTTTTCCTTTTCTTCCTCGCTCATTTCCGGCGATTTGAAAAAATAATAAGCGCGGGCGAGCGGCGCGATATAAGTCGGCAGAGTCGAGCAATCATACTCGTAACCGCGCTCGCTCAAAACTTCCAAAACAGTCGGCGATAAACTATATCCGGGACCGCGAAAGCCGACGAGTTTTTGATTTGTGATTTTGCCGATTGCTTCTTCCGTTTTTTCAAACTCCTCAACCAACTCCTGCTTTGAATAAAGATGCAGCCAAGGCTCGTGATTAAACGAGTGATTGCCGATTTCGTGATTCGCCTCAGAGATTTGTTTCAATGCTTCGTGATTTTTCTCCAAAGCCGCGTCCTGCCCGACAATAAAAAACGTTATCTGCAAATCTCTCTCTTCGAGAAATTTCAAAACACGCGGCACAACCGTATCAAGATATGACGGAAACGATTCCCAGCCCGCATCGCCGTGCGTTTTCATATACGACCATTTATTGTCGAGGTCTAAAGATAAACTTGCAATCGGTTTCATAGTTTTCTTGCCCGCAAAATACGCGAAATATACGAAAAAAATCAAATTTTATTCTTTTGTTTTTGTTTCGCGCTTTTCGCGTATTTCGCGGGCAAAGTTTTCCTCAAAAAATCTTTCAGCTAATTGCACCGTTTCATTGACGTTCAAAGTTCCGTTTGTAATCTGCGCCGAATTGACGATAAAGACATTTTCAAGCGAAGTCTTCACGCCTGGAACATTTTCAGAATAATTTAGCGTCGGAAGCGGAAAAACCTGCCGAACACGAGAAATTTTAAATGCCAAAACATCTTTCCTGTCAAAATGCGGATACATTTTTTCCAGTGCCGATAAAAACGTTTCTTTGATTTCCGCATCCGTTTTTTCAAACAATTCATCATCCGGCGCGACGTATTTCGGCAAATAAACCAGCGCGTTTCCGCCGAATTCCCGTTTATCAACCAGCGCCGACATCTCTATAATTCCGGTAAAAGGCGTTTCGTCCGTGATGTTTGTCACGTAAAATTCCGAAAGAGATTTTTTCATCAAAACCGAAGCGCAGACGATGCCCTGATATTTGATATTCGATAATTTCTGCTTTTCCGCATCAGTCAACTGCGGGCAGATTTTCGCGGCGATGTCTGAAGGACAGGTTAAAATTACCTGATCGAATCTGTCTTCGGTCTTCGGTCTTTGGTCTTTGGAAATTATTTCTGCGACAGCAATTGCCTCATTTCCAATCTTCAATCTGCGTCCATCCGTGTTTATCTGCGGTTCAATTTCTTCGCGCCTTTGCGCCTCTGCGGGAAATATTTCGATTTTGCCGTCGCTCAGCTTTTCAATCCTTTCAACCCTTTCATTCAAACGAATCTCAACGCCTTTCTCTCTTAAATACTCGCCGAATTTTTCCAGCACGCGCGCGTATCCGCCACGCGCGTAACCGAACATTTCCTTTTTCAGCCCCGAATTCCGCGCCGCATACATCCGCTGAATCGTCGCCCAGATAAACGCGGCGGAGGTTTCCCGGTAAGCCTCGCCCAATTTCGCCTTCAGAAGCGGCTTCCACATTTTTTCAAAAGTCTTTTTGCCGGAAAGTTTTACCAGCCAATCTTCAACCGAAACTTTCTCCAGTGCCTTCCAATCTTTAACTCTCGAAGCGTAAAAAATCGTCGCGCCGAGACGGAATTTGCCGATCAAATCGAGCGGGGGAAAACGTAAAAACTCCAGCGTGTTCGACATCGAAAAGAGTTTGCCTCCCGAATAAAACCCAGTTTTCGTTTCAACCCAATTGAATTGGTCGCCCAAGCCCATTTCTTCGACGATTTTTCGCGTGTAAGAATCTGACGAAAGCGTTACGTGATAGTGTTTATCCCAAACCACATCGCCGATTTGCCACGCACTCGCCAATCCGCCGATTTCCGAGGCGGATT
>DATHTS010000292.1:0-3110 GCA_035462935.1 Pyrinomonadaceae bacterium | reverse complement strand
GCCTATGAAACATTCGCGCATCAGACCAAACTCCTTTTTTTTGTAGGACTTTCTTCCTTTTTTTATGGGAAGGAATAGGACTTTTTTCCTATTGGTTGGGGAGACAGATCATTTCGATTAATTGAGAAAACGAAAGTCGGGGATTTTATCAAGAAGCTATCTGTAAAATAGTGAATTGCCTGCTTGAGCAATGAATCCGACCGCAAAAGATTTCTTCTTTTATTTCAACATTTAACCTGTCATTTCCGGCTAAAATTTTATATTGTATTAAGTTTAACAATGTTTTATTATTGTTAAAAGGCGTTTTCGCCTGCAAATCTGACTCTAGTCCGTCTCCTGCAAATTTCTCACGTATTCCAAAGAGATAACAATATGAACAATAAATTAAGAAATTTTTGGGTCGGTCTGGCTGTTTTTCTGTTCAGCCTGTGCTTTGCCATTAACGGCAGCGACGTTTCTTCAAAATCTTTAGAAAGAAACAAAGATTTTTTTGGTAAATCGTCGGGCAAGGATGAATTATCCGATTTGACTGTCAAAATCGCGTCTTTCAGTGCGCGGCGGAAATCGAAAAACCCACTCGAAGATGAGCAGTCAACGGATAGTTTTGCGGAACTGGCGGAGAGAAGATACGAAAGGCTTTCCGGTTTGATAGAAACGGATGCGGCGGAAGTTTTGCGCGTGGCGCTTCCCGACGAGATTTTGTCGAGAATACCTGAGCGTTACGACGCATTCTTTGAAAAACGCGAGCAGTTGGAAGGAGAACTGGAAGTTATTTCCGAATGCGGCGAAGAAGACGGGCGCACGCTTTATTATTTGAATAACGAAAAAGGGCGCTTTTCGCTTCATTTTGCCAAACAGCCCGAAGGAGAATTGCTGACCGGCGCGAGATTAAATGTTAAAGGCGTTCGAGTCGGAGAAGCCGTTGTTGTTGAGGAAAACTCATTGCAAGCCGCGGTGGGCAATCTTGAGTTTGACGCGGCGGCGGCGTTTTCGAATACTTTCGGCGAGCAGAAATTATTAGTCTTGCTGGTTAATTTTCAAAACAATCTCAGCCAGCCTTATACGATTGAGCAGGCAAACGACATAATTTTTAACACTGCCAACACCTCGTCAGTAACGAATTATTATCGGGAAGCTTCATTCGGGCAGACATGGATTACAGGCGATACTTACGGATGGTTTACCCTGCCGATGAATGCCGGATGCGATTATGCGCAGATTGCTTCCCGCGCCAAGCAAGCCGCTCAAAATGCGGGTGTCAATCTCGCTAACTATAACAGATATATGTATGTCTATCCGGCAAATAGCTGCGGATACAGCGGTCTCGGAACGCTCGGCGGCAATGAGACGTGGATTGTCGGAACTCTCACTAATTTCCGCACGCCGATTCACGAACTTGGACACAATTTAGGACTTCATCATGCGAAACTTTTGAACTGCGGAACATCTGTTTTGGGCAGCAGCTGCGCTACTGACGAATACGGGCATTCCGTAGATATAATGGGCGGGGGGCGCGGACATTTTCATTCTTTCCACAAAGAGCGTCTCGGCTGGCTCAATTACGGTAGTATGCCGACGGTAACAACCGTTACACAAAGCGGTAATTATTTTATCGCCCCTTATTTTCCGAATAACGTTTCGGGACCGAAAGCCTTGAAAATTCTCAAATCGGTTGATTCACAGGGAAGGAAAACCTGGTATTACATCGAATCTCGCCGCAAATCCGGTTTTGATTCGAGTATTGCGAGCACTTCCAATTTACTTACGGGTTTGCTCTTCAGCTTAAATCAGGAAGCAAGCCCACAGGAAAATAACCAATTGGATATGAATCCGCAAACTACTTCGACTCTCGATAAAGCTCTATCGGTAAATCAAACTTATACTGACGATAGCTTGGGAGTTTCCATCACGCCTTTATCGGTCGGCGACAGCGGCGCGACGGTTAGCATCACTTTCGGCAGTTCCAGTCCTACTCCTTGTTCTCAAACGAATCCGACGATTTCCGTTTCGCCGTCGGCAACTCAATGGATAGGCGCAGGAAGCTCTTTCACATATACGGTAACGGTTACGAACAATAACAGCAGCAACTGCGCGAACACAAGCTTTAACGTGCAGCCGACGCTTCCGGCAGGATGGTCGTCGGTTGTCGGTTCGCCGATTTTAAGCCTCAATTCGGGCGCGAGCGCGTCAACAACGGTTCAAATTTTCGCGCCGAGTTCGGCAGCAGACGGTTTTTATACAATCGGATTTGCCGCCGTAGATTACGCGGCAGCGTCATACTCGGCTTCAACTTCGGTTAGCTGCGCCGTCTATTCCTCGCTCGGAGTCAGCGCCTCGCCCGCTCAATCGAGCTACACGCGAACTCAAACCGCGACCGTAACGGCTTATGTTAAGGCAAACGGGTCGCCGCTCGCCGGCGCGAATGTAACTTTCACGATGACCAAAGCAAACGGAAGTCGTGTTACGTCCTCCGCCGTTTCGTCTGCGGACGGTTCGGCTGTTTTCAGTTACAAGTTTAATAAGAAACAAGACCCGGCGGGAACATATCTCGTTAGTGTTAATGCAAGTCTGAACGGAGTTTCCGGTAATGGTTCGACAAGTTTTACCGTAAAATAACCAAGAAAAAAACGGAAAAGCGATAGGGGGATCGCTTTTCCGTTTTGATTATCCGGTTAAACCGGAAAAATTAAATCAATCTTTAGCTTTGCGAATAGAAGAACTTCATCCGCTAAAACTAATTGGTTAAATCATTACTCACCCGGCTCTTCTTCCGATGGATAAAACACGGTGCAAGCTTCGGACTGAGCGAACGCTAACCAATTATTGTTTATGGCATCGAGGAAATTCTTCATAAGATTCTGGCTTTCACGATGATCGCTTCCGGAAATTGTTATGTTTCCTCCGGCGCTGCCAAGCGATGTATTAGCCAAGGTCCTGACGTTGCCGATTGTGATAAGTCCCAGACAATAGCCGGTGCTGTCGCAGACATTGCTGGCATCCACGACTTGACTGTCGCTAAAGCGCATATGACGAACATTGAGCGATGACGCCGCCAATTGAGCCGAGAGCATAAACGACATATTGTATGCGTTGCTGCTCGCCAGCCAATC
>DATHTS010000291.1:0-3089 GCA_035462935.1 Pyrinomonadaceae bacterium | reverse complement strand
CGGCGTGGAGAATTTTAACGCGAGTTTTTCCGAATACAATGAAGAAGAATTTCGCCGCGCGGCAAGCGAGACGATTTCAAAATTTCCGAATGTGAAGGTCGTTGCGACAACTCTTCGAGACGTAAAATCCGCCTCTCGCCACGATTTAAGCGCAGTTTGTTTTGCCGGTGATAAAGTTTTCAAGGCAAATGACTTTACGGATTTAGAAGCGCTTGATCGAGTCGGCAGCGGCGATGCTTTTGCCGCCGGTTTGATTTACGGCACTCTCACTAACAAGGATTTTCAATTTTCTATAAACTGCGCCTTAGCTAATGCGGCATTAACATTAACTACTTTGGGCGACGGTTCAGCCGCGACGCTTTCGGAAATCGAAAAATTGACACAAAGCAGAAGGCTCAATCTTTCCCGTTAGGTGTATTTTCCGCAAAGTTAAATCCCAATTTTTTATTGAAGTTATAATACCAATGAAATTTCTTTCGCCTGTTCGTTAATTTCGATTTTCAATCGCTTCCGGCTTTTATCAAATTCGACCGTTTCGGCGGGTTTGCCGTCAATCCTTATTTCCCTCGGTTTTTGCGGAATCCCCAGAGCCTCGATATAAAGGAGAATCTTTTACCTCTATTGAAGTAATTTTGTTTTGATTTAAAACATTTTTTAAAATTTCTCAAATATTTAATCCTATAGTAATAGTAAAGTCTGCTTACTTCTCTAGTGAGCAGACTTTTCTTTATTTACTTATATTTACACAGGATCAAGCAGCGCTCTCTGAAAGCTATTGTAATATTTATTTAGCCATTAGAATGGCTATACTTCACAAAATTAAGAGGTCAAAATGAAACAACTAAATCTAAAAGAAATAAGTAATTTATTTTCTCAAAGCCACCACACTCAATCAGAAAACTCCCAAAGTCTCCTAAAAACCACCCCAAAAATTATGGACGAAAACTTATATTCACAGATGTTAGATAGGATAAAACTACCGACTGATGAGATTTTTTATGAAACTCAAACAATAAAAACGCCTTCTCGAGTTACAGAAACAAAAAAATTCCACTCAAAGAATGTCCTTTCAGTTTTGCTCACAGCATTGCTAATGTTACTTATAATTATCGGAACTTTTTTTTATTTTTTTATAAGTTATAAAACTGTCGAGAAGCCGATTCAGCAGAACATTGAAATAAACCTACAAATTAATTACCAGGGTCAATTTAATTATGAAAAACCAAATAATTCATTAAATACTCGTAGAAAAAGAAAAAATCGATGATGTAATTTATTTCATCATCGAAATTTCTTTCGCATTTTCATCAATCTCGACTCGAACACGCTTTCTTTCTGAATCAAATCTTTGATCAAGAGATTTTCCATCTGCTTTGATTTCCCTTGCTTTATGTTCTAAACCAACAGCTTCGATAAATTTTATTTTCTGACCGTTGAAATTACCAGTGCGGTTTATTTTTAATAATCCTTTCTGATGTTCGATTCGAACCTCGCGCCAATCGTTTTTTCGATAACCGTAACCCTCGCCAGCATCTTGAAACAGGATTGCTTTTTCCGTTTTGTCGAGCGCGATTCCGGTAATTACGTTCAAAGTTACAGTCGCATTCGGCATTTCGCCTGTGTGCTGAATCACGCTTTGCGTCGGAATTACCGCGCCGACGCGGACGAAAATCGGCAATTGTTCGAGCGGCGTTTTGAGATAATGAATTTTTCCGCTTTCGATTTTTTCACCCGTCCACCAGTCAATCCATTCCGCGCCGACCGGCAGATAAATTCCTCGCGTTCGCATTCCTTCTCTCACGACGGGCGCAACCAGAACATCGCTGCCGACCATAAATTCATCGCTGATTAAATATGTCTGTTTATCATGGGGAAATTCATACCAGAGCGGGCGCATCACGGGCTGCCCTGTGCGTTCGTGTTCGCGGAAAAGCGTGTAAAGATACGGCAGAAATTGATAGCGAAGCTCAACCGTCGCGCGATTTATTTTGGTAAATTCATCGCCGAATGCCCAGGGCTCTTTGTTTCCGACCCAGCCGACCGAATGCGAGCGGAAAAACGGCGTCAGCGCGGCGGCTTGCAGCCAGCGAGCATAAAGTTCACCGCTCGGCATTTCGGCAAAACCGCCGACATCGCCGCCGACAAACGGAACGCCCGAAACGCTCATATTCGCCAGCATCGGAATCGTCATTGCGAGATGATCCCAGCTCGCGTAATTATCGCCGGTCCAAACAGCCGAATATCTTTGAACGCCCGAAAATCCGGCTCGTGTCAGCACGAACGGGCGCTTTTCCGGTTCAAGTTTTTTCACGCCTTCAAAAGTCGCCCGCGCCATCTGCATTCCGTAAACGTTGTGATAGCGGCGGTGCGTGTCGCGAAAGCCGTCGCCCGCGTGCGGCGTATCATAGGCAAAAGTTTTAGCCGGATGGTGCATTGTTTCCGGTTTTTCATAGTTTTCGGTTACAAAAACGCCCGGCTCATTCATATCAACCCAAAATCCGGCGATTCCTTCGTTTAAATGCTGCCGGTAAAATGAAGCAAACCATTCACGCGCTTTTGGATCGGTAAAATCGGGAAAAACCGATTCCTTCGCCCACGCATTGCGAATCAAATCCGTGCCGTCCGGGTTTTTGACATAAACATTTTTTCCCTTTCCCTGCCGGTAAACTTCGTAATTTTCGTCAACTTTTATTCCCGGATCAATAATCATTACGGTTTTAAAACCGTCATTTTTTAAATCCGAAAGCATTTTCGACGGATTCGGAAACCGCTTTTTATCCCACGTAAAAACGCGGTATTCGTCCATATAATCAACGTCGAGATAAATCACGTCTGCCGGAATCTTGTTTTTGCGAAATCCTTCGGCAATTTCCCGAACGCGCGATTCGGGGTAATACGACCAGCGCGACTGCTGATTGCCCAAAGCCCAAATCGGCGGCAGAGGCGTTTTGCCCGTCAGATTCGCGTAATCTTCCAAAACTTTTTTTGGGCTTCGATCTTTTCCGCCCGTGAAAACAAAATAATCAAGTTCGCCGCCGTCCGCGCCGAATGTGTAGCGGTCGGGCGAAGTTTTGCCCATATCGAAAAAG
>DATHTS010000290.1:0-2838 GCA_035462935.1 Pyrinomonadaceae bacterium | reverse complement strand
GATTTTCTTTCATTTTTCTCCTGTTACGGAATCACTCCGTTTTCAAAATCGAGATTAAACGGCTTTTTAGAATCCGCTTTTTTAGCCGCCGAACCGGAAGATTCCCGGCGCATTTGTTCATCCGTAAGTATATTTGTGGTTTTTACATCTTGACCGACCACTTCGAGCTTAAAATCGTCCGCCCAAATTTGTCCTTTGCCTTCAAACAGCGTCCCGAAAAAGAGGTTGACGGCTTCCGGCGAAACGTCCAGAACGACTTCATACTGCCGCCAATCGGTAGTGCCTTTTACCGGACGATTCGACATATTGTCAAACCCGAGCATCCGGCGTTCACCGTCAACCCGCATCCAGAGACCGGCGGAATCGGCGTTTTCGGTTTTCAGCCAGCCGGTCAGACGAACCCGCCGTCCGCGATAACTGTCGGCGGCGATTATCTGCGCCAGCGAGCTCCAGCTTTCTTTCGCCTCGCCGCAGTCGAATTTCACGGTCGCGCTTGCCCGTCCTCTGCGCTTGACGTTTGTATCCACCGTGATTAAGTAACGCTCGGCGTTGCTTCCGGGCGGCGTCCTGACCCATCCGACGGGCATTGCGGGAGCAGTCGGCGCGAGCGGTTCGGGAAGCCGCGAGCTATGCTCGGCGACGAGCTGCCAGCGCCCGTCCCGACGTGCGAAAACGTTCGTCAGACGAAACGAAACCGCGCTCTTTTCGCCATCAATTTCGTTTTGTATTCTGTTGGTAAAACTTAAAACCGCCGTATCGCCGTAAACATAAATTTTCGCGTCCGAGTATTCGTAGCTCGATTTAAGACCTGCGGGAGGCAAGCCGATAACCGCCAGAGTCTGCGCTTTGCCGCGAACGCTGCCGTCAATCTGCGTATCAATAAAATCGTCGGCTAAAAGACGCTCAAAGCCGCTTTTGTCGCCGCGCAGCGCCGCATCCGTCGCCTCTCGGTTTAGCTTCAGCAATTCCTGCTGAATTTTCTCGTTGTCCGGGTTTTGCGCCGAAGCGAGCGCGAACGCCGACGCCGCAATTAAAACTGTCGTAAAAATCTTTTTCATTTTTCTTTTTCTCCTTTATATTTTTATTGTGGTTTAAGCTGATTCGTTCTTTGAAGTTTTGTTTTTAGAGCTTCAAATCCAAATACCCGCCGGCTTGTCGAGAATCCAAATCTGTGGTCAGTTCAAGCAAACCGGAGATTCTCCTGCGCCGAAGGTCTTTGTAAATTCCCATCCCGCCCGTCGCCTGAAGTCTTACCCGCAAAAATTTTTGTCTTTGTCCGGGATCGGTTAAGGGAAGCTCGACCGAGCCTTCCGTTATCTTGCCGTATAAAGTTCCCGCGTATCGGTTTTCGCGCATTACCACCAGAGACCAGGTTCCGCCCTTCACTGCAAATCTGTTTAAAGGATCATTCGCGCCGGTCGAATAATCGAGCGAAACGGTTAAATGAAGCGTTCCCGGTTCATTGTCATTCGAATGAATCACATCCCATTCGAAATCATTGGTTAAGACAAAGGTGTTGCCGTAACACATAGCGGCTGTTTTCTCGCGTGTTCCCGGAGCCGATTCGACGCCGGTGAAAAATTCGGGCGGAGCGGGTTTTTCGGGAGAGTAGTTTTGCGCCGCCGTGAAAAAAGCGCTGAAGCCGACGACAAGTAAAAAGGTTAAAATGTTTTTCATAAAATTTTTCTCCGGGATTTCCTTAATTTTTTAGTTTTCGGCGGCGCGTCATACCGCCCGCCGCGGATATGCGAAATTTCAACGCCTGAGCCGGGTTATAATTTTTTGTTGACCGTCTGCCTTTCCGTTGAAAATTTGCTTGCTTTGCATCATCGGGCGGCGTTAGAATAGGTCGTTATTCCGAAAAGTTTTTTTGTAAAAGATTCTTTTTTTCGCTGCCCTTCGCCAATGTATTTTTGACTCTAGGCAAAGCGGGACAAAAGAATCCTTCACTTTTCCTGAAATGTTTCTGTTTTTTTTCTGACTTTGATTTGAATAACGCTTATGTCCTCTGATTTCAAAGATTTATATGAATTCTCGAATTTTCGCCTGATTGTTTCCGAGCGGATTCTGATGCGCGGCGAAGAGCGCGTCCCGATTCCCGAAAAGGTTTTTGAAACACTCTGCGTGCTGGTCGCCAACGCCGGGCGTTTAATCGAAAAAGACGAGTTGATGGAAAAGGTTTGGGGTGAAACGATTGTCGAGGAAAATAATCTGGACAAAAAAATATCCGCCCTCAGAAAAATTTTAGGCGAGGTCAGCGGCGACGAAAAATTTATCGAAACCGTGCGCGGACACGGTTACAGATTTGTGGCAGATGTGCGGAAAATTCAGACCGGCGCGGAGACGCGATCAAACGAAGCGGCGGGGAAAGAAGGCTTACAAATTACAAGTTACAAATTACGAGAAGGCGAAACCTCTAAAGAAAATCCGCCACTGGGAAATGTCATCGCGCTCGCCGGGTGGCGGCGTGAAGCCGAAAACGAAAATCAAACTAATGTAACTGCCGCAGTTGAACCCGCGCCCGAAGCGGCAACAGTTGAAAAGTTGATGACCGCCGAAACTGCGCTTGCAGAGGAATTAAGCGAAACGCAGCCGGTCGTGAAAAAGAAAACCGGCGTTCGTCGTTTTGTGCTGCCGGCGGCAATATTGCTAATCGCGCTTATCGGGATTGGTTTCGCTTGGTACAAATTCGCCAACTCTGCGCCGATGCGGTTTGAAGCGAAAAACATAACGCGCTTGACTTCATCGGGCAGAGTTAAAGTCGCAGTAATTTCGCCCGACGGCAAATTCATCGCTTACACGCAGGAAGAATTCGACGGGCGCCAAAGTTTGTGGATG
>DATHTS010000289.1:0-2763 GCA_035462935.1 Pyrinomonadaceae bacterium | reverse complement strand
ACTCACGACGTGTGATTTAATCAGCTTGGCGACGAATAAACGTCGGCACTTCAATATCTTCTTCCTTGTTCATTTCCGACGGTTTCAAAGCCGGGCGCGCACCCATCGTTCCGACCGCGTGTGTTGTCTCAGTTGTGAAATGAACGGGCATGCTCATTGCCGCCTGATTGTCGAAACCGGTGGCGATGACGGTAATTTTTATCTCGTTTTCCAGACTTTCGTCAATCACCGTTCCGAAAATAATCGTCGCGTCGTCGTCGGCTTCTTCATTGATTAAAGAAAGCGCCTCTTCGATTTGACCGAGCGGCATATTCGCCGGTCCGGTAAAGTTTATCAGCGCGCCTCTCGCGCCTTTGATTGAATTTTCTTCAAGCAGTTTTGAATCAATCGCGGCTTTCATCGCCTTGACGACCGCGCCGTCGCCCGTTCCCTGACCGATGCCCATCAGCGCGACGCCCATTCCTTTCATAACCGCCTGTACGTCGGCAAAGTCAACGTTGATAATGCCCGGAACGGTGATCAAATCCGAAATGCCCTGGACGGCTTGCATCAAAACTTCGTCGGCGCGCTGAAATGCTTCCATAATGCCGATGTTTTCCTGTGATTCTTTAAGTTTCGAGTTTGGAATCGTGATAATCGTGTCAACGCAGCCGCGAAGCTCCGCCAAGCCCTGCTCAGCTTGCGCCATTCTTCTTTTGCCTTCGACGGTGAACGGCTTGGTAACGACGGCGACGGTCAACGCGCCGAGTTCCATCGCTAAGCTGGCAATGACGGGCGCGGCGCCCGTCCCAGTTCCGCCGCCGAGACCGGTGGTAACGAAAACCATATCCGCGCCTTCCAAAACATCCAGAATCTTTTCGTAATCTTCGAGCGCCGCCTCGCGCCCGACGTTCGGGTTCGAGCCTGCGCCAAGCCCGCGCGTCAGCTTACTGCCGAGTTGAATTTTTATTGGCGCTTTTGAATCGTTCAATGCCTGAACATCCGTATTTGCCACGATAAATTCAACTCCCTGCACACCCGCGTCAATCATTCGATTGACCGCGTTGCTGCCTCCGCCGCCGACGCCGAGCACTTTAATTTTAGCGCCTGTGATCGGCGGTTCGTCCAAGAAGATTTTGATTCCGTTTTGTTTCTTTTGGTGACCGTCCATTTTCATTATCATTGCATCCTTTCCTGTTTCTTAAAAGTATAAACTGCTTGTAGGTTTTTTTCGAGGGCAAAAGAGATTTTCAACAATATGTTGTGTCTATGGCGAAAAAGCATACAACAATTTGGGGAAAAAATCCAGCCCGAAATTAACATTTATTTAAACTTTCCGCGAAAATTTTCAAACCACTCGGCGACCTTTCTCGTCGGCGATTTTCCGTTGGCGTGTAACCCTCGAATTTGTAAGCGCATAGACGAAAGAGCCAGCCCGGCGGCGACCGCCCATTCGGGACTTTGCACCTCGTCAACCAGCCCGCCGAAATACTCCGTTTCCAAAAAACCGATGCGCGTCGGCGCGTCAAAAACCTGCTCGGCGATCTCGACAATGCCTCGAATCAGGGAACTGCCGCCCGTTAAAACAACTCCGCTCGAAATCTGCGCGTTTGTTCTGGCAACTTCGTGCGCGATGTGTTGAAGCAATTCGATAGCTCGCGGCTGCAAAATATCGCACAAAATTTCCTTTGAAAGTGCGCGTTTCTCGCTTCTGCCGACCGGCGTGACCTCGATAATTTCCTGCCGCTCGTTTTCATCCATCAAAAATCCGGCGACGCAGCCGTAAAAATGCTTGATTCGCTCGGCTTCGGGAATCGAAACGCGCAGCCCGACCGCCAAATCCTTGGTAAAATGCATTCCGCCGAAAGGGAAGACGGCGGTATGCTGAACCGCGCCGCGCCCGAAAATCATCAGGCTCGTGATTTCCGAGCCGATATTCACCAGAGCGCAGCCGTATTCCTTATCGTCATCGGTCAGAGTGCTTTCAGCGGCGGCGAGCGGCTCTAAAATCATATTTTCAATTTCCAGCCCCGAACGATGAACCGCTTTAACGATATTCTGTCTGCCTGCGCTCGGACTCGTAACGATGTGAACTAAAGCTTCAAGGCGCGCGCCTTTCATTCCAATCGGCTCGGTAATGCCGTCTTGCCCGTCAATGATAAATTCCTGCGGCAGGCGATTGATGATTTCCCAGCCGGCGGGAAGCTGCATCGCGCTGGCGGATTCGACGGCTCGCTCGACATCATCATCGGCAATCTCGCGCCCGACGCCGGCAACTGCGACCACGCCGCTTTTGTTTTCGCCGCGAAAATGCTCGCCGGAAAGATTGACGGTCGCCATCTGAACTTCTAAGCCGCTGATGCGTTCTGCTTCTTCGACGGCTTTTTTGATCGCCTCGACAACCGCGTCGGTCGTGGTTACAATCCCGCGCCGCAAGCCGCGAGATTCCGCCTGACCTTTGCCGAGGACGTGCAGTTTACTGCCGTTCTCGCTCGGTTCGCCGATCAAACAACGAATTTTGCTGGTGCCAATGTCTAAGCCGACTGCCTGTATGGAACGCATCATATTTGTTAATTCCAGATTTCAGATTTCAGATTCCAGATTAAAAGCCGGAAGACAAGAATCCGAATTTGGAATTTGGAATCTGGAATCTGAAATATCTAACTTGCACGGTATTTCAAAACGACTTTCTGCCCGTTGGAAATAATTGATTCGACTTCCTTGCCTTTGTTGGCGATTACTTCCAGAGCTTTTCTCAAATGTTTGGCGTAATTTTCCTTGCCG
>DATHTS010000288.1:0-5949 GCA_035462935.1 Pyrinomonadaceae bacterium | reverse complement strand
CTCTGAAAGTTAAGAAAGAAAATTATCGGAAAAATCTGTGGAGAATTATCAAAAATATCCTGTTGCAAAAACAAAAACGCTGCTCCGATTGCTCAAAGCAGCGTCTTTGTTTTCCTTAAAATGAATACCGAAGTATCCAATAAGGATGGCGATTTTGCATGTACACGCATCAACCGCCGGTTTTGTATTCCGAAGAGCCTCGCGGCGAGCGCATCTTCGGTCAGCACCCAAAATGTTTGCACATCTTGTTGCGCTCAAAGCGCAGTGCCGTTAGGTTTTTGTTGTGGTGGCTTTTCCTCCACCGCCGGTTACGGTCCCGGCAACGAGGCTCAAAGCATATAGCAATGAGCGGCATCGCTCCCTTTTGGCGGTTCCTTTCCAAAAGGCATCGTTCGTTTTTATCCGAACAACTCGAAAAAGTCTTGCGACTTTTCTCAGCAAGCCTTTCGGCTTCGACTCAGGGCGTACATAACAACTACTTTCCGCATTTCGTTGCCCTCAAACAATGCGTCACCGCCTTCGTTTGCCTCTCCCTGTGTCGGTCAAACGCCCGTAAGCAAATTTGACTATGTGAGCATTCTAACCCGGTTTTTTTCCTTGTCAAGTAGAAAATACTTTAAGTTTTGCTCTTATTTTATCGGCTGATTTTGCAAGGATTGTGGAAAAATTTCGCGCTTACCTGTGGATAATTCTGTGGAAAACTTTGCAAGCTGCTTCAAGCCAGAATTTAAAAAATGAATCTATTTTCCTGAAACACAAAATCTCTTGTGGAAAACTTTAAAATCGAACGCGAAAAAAAATTTTCAAATCGAAAAAAAATTGGTTGAAGAGGCGCATTTAAATGATTTTTTCGTCAAAAATACGTTAAAAATCAAAATTTCTTCCGAAATTTTGCAGGCATTGATGAGAGATTTTCGGAAAGTTGACACAAAAAGATGCCGATATTGACGGATTATCAATATCGGCATCTTTTAAAACACTAAAAATCGCTGTTTATACCGCTTTTGCTTCGAGTTCGGGCGCTCCTTCCGCGTAAACGCTGATGAACTTACCTTTCTGCCCTTTGTTTTCAAATTTGACAAATCCTTCGATCAGGGCAAAAAGCGTATCATCTTTACCTTTACCGACGTTCGTTCCCGGTTTCCATTTTGTGCCGCGCTGCCGCGCCAGAATATTGCCGCCGAGAACGCGCTCGCCGCCGAATTTCTTTAGACCAAGACGCTTCGATTCCGAATCGCGTCCGTTTCGTGATGAACCAACACCTTTCTTATGAGCCATATTTCAATTTTGGATTTTAGATTTTAGATTTTGGATTTTGGATCATAAAGAACAATCTAAAATCTAAAATCTAAAATCTAAAATCGCTATACCTCCAATTAGATACTTTCAATTTTAATTTCCGTATAATCCTGCCGGTGACCTTGCTTGCGTTTGTATTGTTTGCGGCGTTTCTTTTTAAAAACGATAATTTTTTCACCGCGCCCGTGTCCGACCACCGTAGCTTGAACGGCTGCGTCACCGCCGATTTTTACATCGCTGCCGTCTCCGATTAGAAGAGCTTCCAACTCGATTCGTTTGCCTTCTTCTTCATTAATGGACGGAACCCGCAAAGTTTGCCCCGGTTCGACCGCGTATTGCTTTCCGCCTGTTCTGATAATTGCGTAACTCATTTTTGTATATTCTCCTTCGCTCTCAGCCAGGAATTTGCCCGTTAGCCGAAAAGACCAAAGTATAACTGAAACATTTCGCAAACGTCAATTAGAGTGGGGCAATATTTTGCTCGATAAAAAATTTGCATTATCGGCGATGTGTTTTATTTACTGGCAGCTTGGTCTATATGTAATGGCGGATACAGAAGTTTTCTAGCGAATTTTCTAATATTGTAACTGCAATTCCAAGATAAGGGGTTTAGGCAAACAAAAAAAATGGAAGCTGATTATGATTAAAGCTGTATATGCTGAAAGACGGTGGAGCCGCCTTGAAGCTTAATTGTTAGATAAAGTAATTACTTTACTGAAGTTTAGCTTCAAAACTTTAATCGTAATTCTAAAGCCTAACGAGCTTGATTGAAGTGCGGAAGTGGTGTAAGTTTGAACAGGTAATTTGGAATATACAAAAATTGTTTGGAGCGCTGATAAATTCCAATCGTCAGATTTATGTAAAATAGTTGTTTTGACGGATGAATTATCAGCATATAAATTTCTAACCTGTAAACCTTTAGTTTTAGTTGGAAGTGTCAAAAATCTTTAAAAAAAATGAAAAAAAGATTGACAAACTAAGTTAATTAGTGTATTTCTCTAACATACCGGTTCTAAATAGCACTTTCCGGTTCTAAATATTATTTTCAAAGTGCGATGTGATTTATGGAACATTCTTATTCATTTTTCCGCATCGTTACGATGATTAACCGGATCTCTACCTTTATTGCGTAGAGGCTCGTGTAGAAACTTGGCTTGTGAGGTTTGCAAGCATTTGCGTAACTTTATGATAAGGCAAGTCGGTTTCATAACGGCTGCTCGTTCAGCGCAGTCACAAAAGTTAGAATTAAATAAAAAATAGGAAGAGTTACAAGATAAATAGGAGGATTCTGAAAATGAATATTAGTGATAGAAAGTCTTTTCTTAGTAGAAAAGCCTTTTATCTCATGGCACTCACCGCCTTTGTGGCGTTGATTGGCGTGGGTTTTTTCTTTGTATCTGAAAAAGATACGGTTTCAGCTCAAACCGAAGCCATTGAAGCGTCGCCTGCCGCGACCGCCGATATGCTTCGGTATGCTTTGAATTTCCGTTCGGCGACCGATTTTGCTGTTTTAGCAGAAAATGGAGTCAGCGGATCGGCTCGTGTCGAGGGCAATGTCGGCGTATTGAAAGACGGCGCTTCGATTAAAGGAATACAGTCAACCGGATTGGATTCGGAATTTGACCGCAGCCGGGCGCGCACGGATTTGATGAATGCTTTCTCGGCGATGAATCAACTGCCGTGCACGGAAGTCGGGGATGCGGAACTCGGCGGCAAAACATTTGCTGCGGGAGTATACTGCGTTTCATCGGCGCGCTTGGCGGGCGAAATGACATTGGATGCGAAAGGCGATTCGAATGCGGTGTTTGTCTTTTTAGTAAAAGGCGGACTGACAGCCGAATCGAATTCGAGAATAAATTTAATGAACAGCGCATTGTCAGGCAATGTATTTTTTGCATCTGATGACACAGCCGTAATCGGAGCGGGAAGCGAATTCAACGCCAATGTGTTGGCAAGAAATGCGGTTCAGGTTCTGGGCGGAGCAAGAGTAACGGGAAGAACAGTATCGGTAGAAGGCAATGTCCAATTAGATGGAGATGTTGTTCAGCAAACGGGCGTTCTTCAGATTTGTAAACAAGCCGCTTTGCCAACGGATCTCAATCCTCCGGGAGCTACGGGAACGCTTGCCAATCGAATATTCCGGTTTGAAGTCGGCGGCGTGATTTATGAAGCTCCGGTTGGCGGTTGTACCGGACCGATCACATTACCGGTTGGACCGAATACGGTTACCGAATTGACGGATGGTCGGTTTACCAATCAACCCGGAACATGGTCGGGTCGCTTCCGTCTTGTCAGCGTCACTTCGCCGACACCGGGCGCAGGACCTACAGGCACAAACTTGCCGCTCAGAACTACGACTGTTAATGTTCGTGAAGGAACGATTACAAATCAAACGGTTCTGAATTTCGTCAACACCTTTGCAGTAAATGCTGTTATAGAAATTTGTAAACGGGCGACATTGACAGCGCCGACCGATCCTGATGTAACGGGATTCTTCAACTTTACAGTTGACGCGCTTCCGAATCAGGTGTTTCCTGTTCCCGTCGGACAATGTTCAGGTCCGATTCAGGTGAATGTGCCGACCGATCCCGGTCCGATTCCGCAGCCTGCTGTCATCAGAGTTACGGAATTAGCGCGAGCCGGATTCACTTTGGAATCAGCTTCTACGTTCCCGGCAGACAGGTTTAACTTCCTGGTCTTAAATCGAGGCATCGTAAACAATATCGCCTGTTCGACAATCGGCGGCGACGATGATGGTGACCTGGTTGATGATGAAGTTCCTCCAGGCTGCTTATTTACTAACAACGGCGGTGGTTATGTAAACGCGGATGTGCTGGAAGGCGGGGCGGCAGCGCAAACTACAATTAATTTCTTTAACCGGACGAATCCCGGATTAGTAAAAGTTTGTAAGATTGCCGGTCCCGGCATTCCCGAAGGCACGCTCTTCAGATTTGAAGTTCGCGGAACCGCTCCGAATGCGCCTGCGCCTGCCGGACCGATTCTTCCCGGAGTTGAAATCGTCAGAATTGTTGACGTTGAAGCCGGACCTGCGGCGCAAGGCGGATTCTGCGACTTTGTTCGTGAAGCTGACGGCACGCAAACCGTATTCGTAGTCGGCACAAACGTGCTGGTCAGAGAACTCGGCGCTCTCGAACCGATTCCGGGCGTTCCTCCGGGAGAGGTTAGAATCTCTCGCATCAGAGTAAATCAGTCAATGACCGGCGTATTTGTTGCCGCGCCTGTCACGGTCGGCGGAATTACAACGAATCCGAATCCCGATCTGACGGCGAATGCCGATATTGCGGGAACGACAACCATCAATGAAGCTGATCTCGGACGCGTTGTATTCCAGGCACGGGCTGAAACTCGTGAAGCTGAGTTTACAAACTTTGTGTTCAATCCGACGCTGCTGAAGATTTGTAAGATTGCCGGTCCCGGAATCACACAGGGAACACCGTTTACCTTTACGGTGGAAATCCTGAACACGGGCGGATTCCCGTTCGGAAATCAGACGAATCAGCCGATTACCGTTCCGAACGTCACGGTTCAAGCCGGACCGGCGGCACAAGGCGGATTCTGTCAGTTTGCGCAAGGACCGTTTGACCCGACGGCGACAACGCCTCCTGTGGGAACATTTCCGGTCGGAGCGACTGTTCGTGTTTGCGAAGCGGCGGCAGCCGGAACGACGCTGACCGGCATCACATCGCCGACGGGCGTTCCATCGCCTGTGGCGGGACAGCCGAGATGTAATGATTTGACGCTCGGCTTTGCCAACGGCTTCAATGAAATCGCGTTTACCAACGCGGCTGGAACAGGAGGAACAACCGAGCCGGGACGACCGGCGGCGGCGTATGACTTTGACGGCGATGGAAAATCCGACGTTTCGATTTATCGCGGTGGAGATTGGTGGTTTGCTTCTTCAGCGGCTAACAATCAACATATGTCGGTGAAATTCGGATTAGCCGGAGACAAAGTTGTAGCGGCTGATTATGATGGTGATAAGAAGACCGATTATGCCGTATATCGAGAAGGTATTTGGCACATCTTAGGATCACAAGCCGGATACCTGGCATATCAGTTTGGAACAAGCACGGATATTCCGCAAACCGGAGATTTCGACGGTGACGGAAAAGCCGATTTGGGAATATATCGCCCGTCAAACGGCGGCTGGTATATTCTGAAGACGACCGGCGGATGGACGGTAGATGCCTTTGGTATCGCGACTGACCGACCGGTGGCAGCGGATTATGACGGCGACGGCAAGACGGATATAGCGGTTTATCGACAGGATGGAACGTGGTATCTGAACCGAAGCCGAGACGGATTCGCGGCGGTGCAGTTTGGAATCAATGCCGACCGCCCGGTGCCGGCAGATTACGACGGAGACGGAAAAGCGGACATTGCCGTCTATCGCAACAACGGAACGTGGTATATGCTCAGAAGCCGAGACGGATTTGCGCAAGTGCAATTCGGCGAGGCGAATGACCGACCTGTTCCGGCGGATTACGACGGAGACGGAAAGACCGACCTGACGTTATTCCGCGGCGGAGTATGGCATATGCTGAGATCGGGACAATCTGGAGACAACTCGGCGGCGCATTCGATTAATTTCGGTAATGCGACGGATATACCGGTTCCGGGATCAGTGTA
>DATHTS010000287.1:0-1628 GCA_035462935.1 Pyrinomonadaceae bacterium | reverse complement strand
CGAATGAAAACATTTTGAAGGAAGGAAATAAGGAAACCTGGAAATCCCCGTTCGCCAATGATTCCGGCTATCCGGTTGATGCCAAACTTCCCTTCAATAAATATTCCGGTTCCGGCAGTTTTTCCGATAATAAATTTTTAATAGCCGTAGTTGCGGTGACTGTCTTTTCGGTATTCATAATTTTTGTTTTGTATCTGACAAATCAAAATAATAATTCCAGAAAAACCTTTCTCGAAACCCCGACGCCTTATAAAATCCCAACACCGCCGGTAACACTTCCTTCCGCGACACCGGAAGTTGACGACCGGACTTTGCTCGAATTCGGCGGCAAAGGAACGGGCGCGGGGTTGTTTGAAGACCCGAATGAGATTGCTGTGGATAAGGCTGGAAACATTTATGTTTCGGACGACACAAAGCGCGTTCAGCGTTTCGACGCAAACGGCGCGTTTTTAAATCTTTGGAACGTAAAAGGAACTAAAAACGAGACGATTGACAAGATTGCCGCCGATGCCGAGGGCAATGTTTTTGTGTTAATCGGCGGCGAAATTGTCGTTTTCAACGGCGAGACGGGCGAGCAGAGGCATGTTTTATCCATAAAACGCTACATTTACGATTTCATTCTGCGCGACGACGGCGGTTTGATGCTGGTTGCGGAGAATAATAACCGCGAGGAGATTGTTCAAACCGATAAAGGCAAAAGAATTGTGCGGCGTATGAGCGGAATTCACAGCCGCGCCGCCGAAGCTCAAATTGATGTGAACGCGATTCGGCTGGCGATTGACGGAGCGGGAGATTTTTTCGCCGTCTGCGCGCTTGACGATGTTTTCGGCTCGCATTCGTATGACGCGGAAGATTTGATGACGTTTCGTTTCAATCCCGACGGAAAATTCGTCAATAAATTCGCCCCCGATTTAATGCCGAAAGCTATCGCGGTTGATAACCAAAGTCGTATCTACGTTTTAAATGGCAGGTCGGCGAGCGATTCGGGAATTCATATCTTTTCAAATACGGGCAGCAAGCTAAAAACGGTGCTTTTTGACCGGTTTGAATGGGTCAATGCGATGTCGCTCGACGCGCAGAACAACATTTATCTGATTGTGGGCGACAAAGTTCGCAAGCTGAAAGCAATTGAATTTTAGTCAAATCAAAATATGTTTTTCAAAAAAAGATTATTTTTATTTTTTGCCGTTCTGTTTCTTCTCAACAAAAATGTTCCTGCTCAAACGGATGTCGGTTTCATTGGAATCAAATTGCGCCCTGAGGTGCAGAGTTTGATTTCGGAGATTGAAAAGAAAACGGGAAGGAAAATCCAATTAAATTTCGGCGAATTTTCCGATGCGAGCGATGAATCAATGATCGGTTCGAGCTTTATTGACGATGACGGGACGCCGGTTGTCAATATTAGATTCGATTTGAAGCATCAGCCGAAAAAACTCGAAGCCGTGATCGCCCATGAGCTTTTTCATTTGCGTCTTCGCGCGGACGGTTTCCCCGTTTTTCTCTGGTCGCCGAAAGTAAAAACCCACAAAGGTTTGGCGCAGGATGTCGAGCAGTCGAACGTAAATGATCTTTTGAGCTTAGTCGAGCATCGAATTTTTAAATCGGAAATGGAGAAATCAGGCTTTAAC
>DATHTS010000286.1:0-2348 GCA_035462935.1 Pyrinomonadaceae bacterium | reverse complement strand
CCGAATATTCTTCGCCGTAGGATTGAACCGCCCAGCCGTAATTTTTACCTTTTTCAACCAGATTCAGCTCGTCGCCGCCCTGCGGTCCGTGTTCTATCGTCCACAGTCGCCCCTGCTCGTCGAATGCCGCCGATTGAACGTTTCGGAATCCGAGCGCCCAAATTTCCGGCATCGCGCCTTGCTGTTTGGCAAACGGATTATCGGCAGGAACTGAACCGTCAGGGTTGATGCGAATGATTTTGCCCAGATGATTGTCCAATTGCTGCACTTTCGGACGATTCGGGCGGTCGAAGCGGTCGCCGAGGGTGATATACAGCTTGCCGTCCGATCCGAAAGCGAGGCGCGAGCCGAAATGCAAGCCGTTGCTGTAAGTCGGCATCGCGCGGAAAATGACGCGCACGTCTGCGAGATTTTTACGATCTTCGCTCAGAACGCCGCGCGCGACGCTCGTTCCGCTGCCGCCTTCGCGCTGTTCGGAAAAGCTCCAGAAAATCGTGCGATCTTTAGCAAAATTCGGGCTTAAAGCAACGTCGAGCAAACCGCCCTGCCCGCGTGCAGTAATCGGCGGCAAACCGCCCTGTCCGCTTGTTGCGGAAACGCCGCCTTGCCCGACCGGCAGCAATCCGCCAATCGGCTCTCCGACTTCCCCTTTCGCGGTCACGACGCGCATTTGCCCCGCCTTCTCGGTAATCAAAAAATCGCCGTTCGGCAGCGGCTCAACCGCCCAGGGACGGTTTAAGCCTTTCGCCAAAACGGTAACGTCAAAATTAACGTTGGATTTTACCGCGCAAGCGCGAGTCTGTCCCGGAAAAGCCGGTTTTTGATCCGGCGCGTTTGGCGCTCTGGTTTCAATGGGCGCGCATTGCGAAGTTGTGGACGGTGTAGCGGAAGTTTTAGGCGCTTCGCGCGTATTCTGCGCGCAAGCCGTTCCAACAGCCATCAGTAAAACAGTCAGAATAGATGCAATTTGATTTTTTTTCATTGATTATTGTTCCTAAAAATACCCCCTTAAAAATAAAGTTCAATTCGTTTGATGCCGTCATCTTATCGGCGATGCCATAGTTTTGTGATATTTCGTATTAATCCAGAATCAATCTAATCGGGAACGTATTCCCAATGCCAAGGCTCGTAAAAATACGGTCTGAAACCGAATTTCCCGGCGTTTTTGACCATCCAGAGATAAATGGGCGTGTTGATTTGAATGGCGCGATTGGCATCAGCCGTGCTGACGGGTTCGCCGCCGACGTAGATGTCTAAAGCGCGTCCGGTAAAATGCGGGCTGTTGACGGCTAAACCGGCGCTTCCCGAATTTGGCGAAGCCGCTCGCAATTTTTGCTGGTATTGCTTTGTGCGGAAAGATGAGATGATTTTTAGAAAATTTTCCGTCGGGGCGAGTTCGCCGCCGTCGGTTTTTAATTTTAATGAAGGGTCTGCCGCCGCCGCTTTGACCATTCGTTTGTAAGCGTCGTAAGTTTCACGTTCGATTTGTCTAAGCTCCGCGTCGCGTGAAGGATCGTAAAAATCATCGGGCGGCGCGATAATCAATACCTGTTCCGGCGGATAGCCGCGCCTGAAAAGCCTGTATTTTTGCCATTCGCTTAGGAATGCAAACATCGTTAGTTCGTCTAAAATGCCGGTCGGCTGTAATTTCGCCGATTTTTGCCAGCCCGCGAGCGCTTCGGCAAATTCGGTCGGCGCAGCCTCCGGTTCAAGCCCGATTTCTTTGGAAATCAAAGGTTTGTAGAGATACCAGCCGGTTTGAGGTTTTTTTCCGAAAAGCCATCGAAGATTTTTTTCGGTTTCAGCGTTTTTGCGGGCGGCTTCGGCAAATGATGAATTGGGGTCAATGTTTAAATTTACCGGATTTACTGATGAATTTGCCCGGTTATTGCTATTTGCCTTATTGTTTGTTTGACCGGCGGCGAGTTTTCGAATACCCGAGTTTTTGCTGCCGCCCGATATATTTTGTCCGGCTTCGTGCGGAATGCACCCCGAAAGTATAAAAACTGCCGCTAAAATTATTAACGCCAAAACAAAATTAAAGATTAATTTTTTGATATTAACCGCCATTTATCGGGAAAATTAAAAGCCGAATTCTAAAACCTTATCATAAATTCTCCCTCACAGTGAATTGCCGGCAAATCCGGTTTTCGGCTAGAAGTTAAATAAATTGAAGTATTTAAGATTTTTCTTGTATGATGGCAATAAGGAAAAACTTTTAATTTCGCCGTTTGATTTATGAATCAATCCGATCAAGCAGAAGAATCCAGCCGCGAAGAAAGAGAAATTGCCGACGAGCGTTTCGGACTCGGACTCGCCCGCGCATTTGGCGGCGCAATCGTCTTTTC
>DATHTS010000285.1:0-5464 GCA_035462935.1 Pyrinomonadaceae bacterium | reverse complement strand
GGCGAAAAATTTTTCTTGCAGAATTTTACTCGAACAAATCGTCAACCGCCATTTTCCAGCCGGGAACTGCCGGTTCGGCTTCGGCAAACTCGCCGCGCCCGTAAACAGTCGGATTTTCCGGGTCGGAAGCGCGATAAACTCTAACCACATCCTCGCTTAAAAGATCAACGTCCCAAACAACCTGTGTCCCCGCCGCAAAATAATCGGCGCGTTTCTGCGCCATCGCTTGTTCAGCGCGATTGCCGTAATCGTTTTCGCTTCTAACCTCAACGGCAAAGGCGGGCGCTCCGGTAAAAAACTTCATCCCGGCGCGTTCGCCGGTAAAAAAAGCCGCGTCCGGGCTGAAAGATTTACGATTCGGCAAATCTACTTTGAAGGCTTTATTATCGCCGATAGCTCGACCGAAGCCTTTCTTTTTCGCGTATTCATGTAAAGAAACAAAAATTTCATCTTCGGCGTAACCGGGTTCGTCTCCTGTTGGCGGCATAAGAACTATTTCTCCATTGACGATTTCGGCTTTCTGCTTGATTTTATATAAATCTTCTATGGTGGCTTCGCGGGTTTCTGCAATCATTTTCGTTACCTCACGCCCTTATTTTAGCATAGTTTCGCCGCCCGGCTTTCTGCAAATTATTTTATTAATTGGTCGTCAACGAGCCAGATAAAAATTGATCGGCGGTTCTGGCTCATGGCGAAAAAATAATCGCCGCCGAGGATAAATCCGGCGCTGGAGTTTTCGGGCAATTTATTAAACGAGGCGACTTGGTTGGCGACCGAGTCGAAAAGACCGTCAATCGTTCCGGTGGAAAAAGCTTTGGAGGTAAATTTCTTGCTCAAATTATCCGGCGCGAGCAGACTTTGCAAACGCTTTTCTTCCGGGTTGACGCTGTAAACTTCCAGCGCGTCGTCTCTAACGACCACAGCGGCTTTTTGCGACGGGTGGAAGGAGATGATGTCGTCGTTATACCAGTGAGTTTCGGTCGTCGTTTTCCCCCCGTATTCATCCCATTCGGTCGAGGTCGTTTCGTAGCTCTTGCACCGGAGCGGAAAGCCGTATAACTCCTGGTGATTTTCCAGATTGACGACCGTGCCCCGCCCGCAGTTTTGTTGAATGCCGTATTTGCGGTCGGCGGAAATCGCGCCGTTGTTTTCGTGGATGAAAACTCCCGGCTTGACCGTTAATTTTCCCGTTTCCAAATCGTAAAACTCGGTGTCGAGCGGTTCCGCAACTTTGAAAACGAGCGCGAACTGCTTGAATTTGATTTGCGAAACCGCCACGCTTTTACGGTCAGGACTGAAGCCGAGCAGCCAGACCGAAAGCCTTTCTTTTCCCGACGGCGGCGGAGTAATTTCAAATTTCGGCAAGCCGTTTCCGCCTGTTTCCCAGACGAGAACTTTTCCCTTTGCCTGCGCCGCCAGAAACCGCTTGTCCGCGCTCAGTTGAAATTCGTCCACATCGTTTCCGTCTTTCGCTGAAAAGACTTGCTGCCTGCCGGTTTCCAAATCGAGCAAAACGATTTTCGCACCCGTTTCAGCGAGCAGAAAACGCTCGTCGCCGGTAATTTGAATATTCTTCAGCCGTTTGCCTTGGCTCAAGGAAAAGGTTTTTTCGACTTTTCCCGTTTCCGCGTTCCAGACGATAATGCCGTTCGGTTTTTCGTATTTATAGCCGAAAGTATTTTTCGTACCGCCGGCGGTAGTAATAAATTTTTTGCCGTCGCGCGTCAGGTAATTCCAATCATTAGCGTAAATCGAGCCGCGATAAGCAAGCGTTTCGCCATCCCAAAAAGCGGCTTCCATACCGTGATCAATACCGGAAGCGCTGCTGAAAGTAACCAGCGTCTTGCTGTCGGCGCTCCAACGGGCGCGGCGAATCGGTTTGTCGGGGCGCTGCAAAACGGCTAACTGCCCGCCGTTTTCCAAACTCCAGACCGTCGCCGGAACTATCGCCTTTTTCTTGAAAATTTTGCTGAGCTTGAGGTTAAAAGTGTCGAGAACAATCGCCTTGCGCCCATCAGGACTGAGAACCAGCGCCGAGTCAAGCCTGTTAAACCCAACCATCTCGTGCGGTCGGCTTTCAAGACGGATGCCGCGCTCGACATCCCAGAGCTGAACGCCGTAATTCGTCACCAGCAAAAGCGCCGTTTCGTCATACAGAAACTTTTTGGCAATGATGTATTCGCCAAAGCCGCCGACCCTAATTTCAGATTTAAAGGTTAAAATCGGACGATTTTCCGTTTCAAAAAGGGAAACAATCGGCTTTTGCGAAAAGGCGGAAATATTAAAAAGAAGGCAAAGCAGAAAAATACTTGAAAGACGCATAAAAAGCCTCCGTTAATTTGAAGGAAGTATAACAGCAGACGGAAATTTTATTCAAGAAATTTTTAGTCGGTTGAATTTGCGTATCGCGCTTTGTGCCACTTTCGCCATCTCTCAGGGATTGGGCGACCGCCGCTTTTTTCTCTCGCTGCGAGCATTTTGTAACATCTCTCCTGCAAAACCATTAATTGAGCGATTTTTTCCGAAGGAGAGAGCGAACGCAGATATTCGCGGGATATTTTTTTGCGCCGCTCTAAACCGGCGATTGTTTCGGATTCTAAATTATCTTGCTTTTTCATTGTCGAAACGCCATTTTTCCTCGTTCCATTTTAGCAGTAAATTTACGGGAGCGAATTATTCATACCTTAGTTCGACGATACTTATGCGTTACGGGTCTTCTTCTGCCAATTCCGATAGCGTTTCTGGAAATAATCAGCGTCGGCGGCAGTTGCCGGCGCTTGAATTCATTGGCGGGCGATTCGACTTTATTCAAAAGGGAATAAACCAAATCCGCACCGTGTCCCTGCGCGACAATTTCTTCGGGCGAGAGTTTCTGCTCGAAATAAAGCTTCAGAATCGGGTCCATCAGCTCGTATGGCGGCAGAGAATCCTGATCGAACTGATTCGGCGCGAGTTCCGCCGAGGGCGCTTTTTCGATGATGGCGTTCGGGATAATTTCACGCCCGGCGCTTTCGTTTATGTGTCTGGCGATTTGGTAAACTTCCGTTTTCAAAACATCGCCCAGAACAGCCAAACCGCCGTTAGTGTCGCCGTAAAGTGTGCAGTAGCCGACCGCGAGCTCTGATTTATTTCCGGTGGCTAAAACAAGGCGATGTTCGGCATTGGAAATCGTCATTAAGATTACACCGCGAAGCCGAGACTGCATATTTTCCGCCGCGAGAACTTCGCCGCCTCTGGTCGGGCGATTCAAATTCATCTGTTTCAGCAGAACTTCAAAAGTGGCGGAAATCGGCTCAATCCGCGTCGGCATTCCCAAGTTTTCCGCCAATTTTTCCGAATGCTTGACGCTTCCTTCCGAAGAAAAAGGCGAGGGCATCAGCACGGACAAAACGTTTTCCGCGCCCAGAGCCTCGCAAGCTAGAGTCGCCACCAAAGCCGAATCAATTCCGCCCGAAAGACCGAGAACGGCTTTTGAAAAACCGTTTTTCCGCGCGTAATCCTTGATTCCCAAAACCAAAGCCTGCCTGATTGTTTCACACTCGTTTCCAGTAATCCCGCGCGCATCGGGTTTGCGAACGTCGAGTTCGACCGTTTCGACAAATTCTTCAAACGCCGCCGCCTGCAAAATTATGTCGCCTTCTTCATCGGCGATTAAACTCGCGCCGTCAAAAATTATCCCGTCGTTTCCGCCGATGAGATTAACGAACACAATCGGCTTTTTCTGCTCACGGGCGCGGTGCGCGACCATATCGCAGCGCAGTTTTATCTTACCTTTGTTAAACGGCGAGGCGTTTATCGAAACGACCAAATCCGCGCCGCGCATAATCAATTCGTCCGCCGGGTCTTCGTCGTAAAGCCTCTGACTCCAAAAAGTTTTGTCGTTCCAAAAATCCTCGCAAACAACAACGCCGATTTTGCGCCCGTCAATCTCGAACATTTTCCGCACGTCGGAAGGCTCGAAATAACGCGGATCATCGAAAACATCGTATTCGGGCAAAAGAGTTTTATCGGCAAAACCGAGCAGTTTCCCGTTGTGAATAACCGCCGCCGAATTAAAAAGACGGCGACCGTCCGTCTCATCATTCGGGCGAATCGTGCCCACAATCGCAATCATATTTTCCGTAGCGGGAATAATCCGTTCGAGCGGGTCGAGCGAATGTTTGATGATGTCCGCGTCCTGAAACCAATCCTGCGAAGTGTAGCCGTGAACAGCGACTTCCGGCAGAACGACCATATCCGAGCCGTCCATCTTAGCCTTTTCGATTGCCTGCAAAATTTTAGCGACATTGCCTTCGATGTCGCCGTTGGTCGTGTTGATTTGTCCGATGGTAACTTTCATTATTTGTAAAGTTTATGAAAGAAACAATTTACAGGCAAATGAAATTAATATTTGTTTGTAGAATTTCGATTTTCTGGAAAGAAATTAAATAAATTGAAGTGAGTTGATTATAAAAAGGCTAAGAAACTTCCTGTTTCGATTCACGGCGGTTTTCGCTTCTTTTTACCATTGTCAGACGATTGCCGCGCTCGTTGTATTTTACTTCGTCCATAATGTTGTAGATAAAAAGAACGCCTCTGCCGGAAGATTTGAAGAGATTTTCAGGGTCGCAAGGGTCGGGGATTTCGGCGACGTTAAAGCCTTCGCCTTCATCTTCGACGGTAAAACGGGCTTCCTGTGAAGAAATTTCCGCCGAGATTCGGACGAGTTTTGTCGGGTCGAATTTGTTGCCGTGTTTGACGGCGTTGACGAAGGCTTCGTCGAGAGCGACGAAAAGATTCGAGGTTTCGGGATTGATAATGCCGAGTTTGCCGACGCGGGCTATTAAATAATCGAGAACGCTGTGCATCAGGGAAATTACGCTCGGGATTTCAAATTCGATTTTTTCGTGGCGGTCTTGCAGGAACTCTTTTTTGTCAACGCATTTGGCTTTTACGTTGAGCGTGGTTTCGATACATTTTTTCAGGTCGGCTTCTTCCGATTCTTCGTTTTCGTAATGAGTAACGCAGATTTTAAAGGCTTTGATCGTGCTGCGCGGGTCTTCCGTTTCGGGCAAACAAACTTCTTCATCCTCAGTTTCGTCAGCAACTAACTCCTCGCCGTGCAGGTCGGTGATAATCAAATCGAAGCTTTCATCTTCCATTAGTTCGACCGCTTCGTCGCGGTTTTCGATAGTTGTTACTTGATGACCCTGTTCGGCGAATTTCCGCGTCAAGATGCTTGCCACATCATCATAATCATCTACAATCAAAATTTTTTTCTGCATTTTCTGGGTCTGTTTGAATCGGAAAGTTTGTTAAAGCTTACGACAAAACAATTTCTTTTGTTGCATAATAACCTAATTTGCAGTTTGTTTTCTATTGATGAAAGACGTTAAGCGTAAAAACGAGGCGAAATCCGCCAATGCCTTCCGGTTTGCAGACCTTTCCAAATACAGTTTTAGGCAGAGAATTTTGATACGTCTGG
>DATHTS010000284.1:0-3735 GCA_035462935.1 Pyrinomonadaceae bacterium | reverse complement strand
AATCGGTTCTTGAAATTCATAAGTATCGGTCGGCTGACGATTTGCTCTCATCAATTGCAAGCAAAGTTATTGATTCAGCAGAGGAAAAAGCGAAGGTTTTGAGTAAAAATCGAACATAGTGAATATTCGGGGCGCAATCTAACAAATCAATGGACGCGAGCGGCAACAGCGACGTTCTTAAATTCAACCTTGTGTGAGTTGCCGCCCCGTCATCTCAACCGTTCGGCGTAACGGTCTGTGGTAAATTAACGAGATAGTATGGATAAATACTTTGAAATTCTTGGCTTGAAGCCGGGCGCATCACAAAAGGAAATCAAAGCGGCTTACCGTGATTTAGCGCGTGTATGGCATCCAGACCGTTTTTGTAGCGACCCTCGATTGCAAGCGAAAGCGCAGGAGAAGTTGAAAGAAATAAACGAAGCCTATGAAAAACTTAGAGACTACAAATGTGAGCCTGAAAATGTAAAATCAGAATCTCGCCAGCAGACTTATCAACAGAAACCAGAAAATGCGCCGCCACAAGCACAAACTAAACCAACTGAAACAGAGCCTTTTTCAACCCTAACAAACCAAAACAGCAACACTTCTACATCTTATCTCAAAGCTATTTGGATTATTCCTGTTGCAATAGTTATTCTTGTCCTTATCGGTTACAATTTCCGCCGCACACCAGAAAAGGTTGTATCTGCCAATACTAAAAGTCCTGATGTGAACCAATCTCAAAAACAAGACTCAAACTACAATGCAGATTCTGCTGAAAAAACTCTCTCTAAAAACAACCTTAGATCAAACGCCAATGCCGATGTTGAGTCAAAAGATAATCTCGTAGCTGAAAATAACACTGAACTTGAAACTTTAGAATTATCTCTTGATGAGCCTACAACCATTGCTTCTGTGCCATCGCTAACAATAATACCATCAACGCCGGAGAAAATAGTTCCGAGTGTTACGCTTCAAAATCAAAATGCATCTCGCCAAGAAGGTTTCTTTACTATTGGCTCAACAAAAGATGAAGTGTTAGCCATTCAGGGAACGCCAAACCGTTTTACAGATAGTTCATTTCATTACGGCTCTTCAGTTGTAAATTTCAGAAATGGCAGAGTTATTAATTGGGAAATCTATTATCCTAAATTGAAAGCTAAATTAATATCAACAACTTCTAGCCAAAGCGATTACATTACAGTTGGCTCAACTGTGGACGATGTGCTTTCAATTCAAGGCACTCCCGATAGATTTACTTCAAATACTTTTTATTACGGTTCTTCTCAAATTCGCTTCAATAATAATCGAGTTGTGAGTTGGGAAGTATACTATCCAAAGTTGAAAGTCAAAATGCTTACAGATTCTTCAACTGAGAATGGCTATTTTACAATCGGCTCAACTAAAGATGACGTAATAAAAGTTCAAGGAACACCTGACAGATTTACGGAGAATAGTTTTCATTATGGTTCTTCGCAAGTCAGCTTTGTAAATAATCGCGTAACGAGTTGGGAAGTTTATTATCCAAAGTTGAAAGTGAAAATGAAGCCTTAAATATGTATAGTTGTTTATGCGACGTTGAATCTAGTTACGCCGAACAGTTCAATGGACGTGAGGCGGAAACAATCACTTTGTTATCACGTTGTCTTTTTACACTAAACTTGCGTGGGTGCGGTTTCCGCAAACGTCGTCTCAATCGTTAAGACTTTGACTAAATTATAAAATCTTGGCATAAATATAGTTGGAAAAATTTTATGAGATTTGCTTTCGCCATAATTAGCATTATTGAACATCGGGACTTTGCTCCTTGAAGAGCGAAAGGCGAATCTTTGCTGTGAAAAAGTCCCAAGTCTTAACAAAAGGCTTGGGACTTTTGGATTTTGGATTTTGGATTTTGGATTTCGGATTTTTTGTCCGATAAATGTTAAGATTTCATTTTTATTGATTGGCGGCGGTCGCCTGAAACTGACCACCGACCACTGATTACTGGCAACTGAACATATGAGTGAACCTTTGGAACTAAAGAAAACCGTTAATTTACCGAAGACGAACTTCGCGCAAAAAGCGAATTTGGGGCAGAGCGAACCGGCGCGTTTGCAGAAGTGGAATGAGATGAATCTGTACGAAATGATTCGTGAGGTTCGTAAAAATGCCGATAAATTTATCCTGCATGATGGTCCGCCGTATGCCAACGCCGATATTCACATCGGCACGGCTTTGAATAAAATTTTGAAAGATTTTGTGGTTAAATCGCGCTCGATGATGGGCTTTGATTCGCCGTATATTCCGGGCTACGATTGTCACGGTTTGCCGATTGAGACGCACGTTGAGAAGAAATTGGCGGAAAAGGGCAAGAACAAAGCCGATTTGCCTGTTGCTACGTTTCGGCGTATCTGCCGTGAACATGCCGCCAATGCGATGGACGGGCAGACGCGAGATTTTAAAAGGCTCGGTATCTTCGGCGAATGGGAAAATCCGTATCTTACGATGTCGCACGAATACGAATCGGAAACGGCGCGGCTTTTCGGCAGATTTCTCGAACGCGGCTATGTTTATAAAGGTCAGCGCCCGGTTTACTGGTGCATTCACGACCAGACGGCGCTTGCCGAAGCGGAAGTCGAATATCGTTTGCACACATCGCCTTCGATTTACGTGAAATTTCCGCTTAAAAGCGATCCGGCGGAGATTGACGCGAACTTGGCGGGCAGAAAAGTTTCGCTCGTGATTTGGACGACAACGCCGTGGACGATTCCGTCAAATTTGGGTATCGCGGTTCATCCAGAATTTGAATATGCGGCGGTCGAAGCGGGCGATGAGGTTCTGATTGTCGCTTCCGAACTCATCGGTTTTGTCTTCGTCAAATGCTGTCTGGGCGAGGCGGACGAAAACGGCGAGCGGCATTTGCCGACTATTCTGGCGAAATTTCCCGGCTCGCGTCTCGAAGGTCTTTGGGCGCGGCATCCGTGGATTGACCGCGATTCGCTTTTGACGACCGGCGAACACGTTACGCTCGGCGGCGAGTCAGATGGCGAAACGGAGCTAGATGTGGCTGATGCTCGAAATCGTTCGGAAACAAGCAAAGCGGGAACCGGATTGGTTCACACCGCGCCCGGACACGGACATGATGACTTTTTAATCGGAAAGCGTTACGGGCTGGAGATTTATTGTCCGGTGGATAACGGCGGGCGTTTTGCGCCCGATGTCGAGCATTTCGCGGGCAAAACGGTTTTTGAAGCGAACGCCGGGATTGTCGAGCTTTTAAGAGAAAACGGCTCTTTGCTGTTTTCCGAACGATACGAGCATCGCTACCCGCATTGCTGGCGATGCAAAAATCCGGTCATCTTTCGCGCCACGCCGCAATGGTTTATCTCGATGGACGCGGAAGCGGAAACAGGCGAGAAAATTTCCCTGCGGCAAAATTCACTGGATGAAGTCAAACAGGTGAAATGGCATCCGGCTTGGGGCGAGGGGCGAATGGCGAATATGCTCAAAGGCAGACCCGATTGGTGCGTTTCGCGCCAAAGAGCCTGGGGCGTTCCGATTCCGGTTTTTTACTGCGCGGGCTGTGACGAAGCGATTGCCTCGCCGGAAGTAATCAATCACGTCGCCGACATTTTTCTTCAGGAAACCTCCGACGCCTGGTATGCCCGCGAGCCGAAGGATTTGCTGCCCGAAAATTTCAAATGCCCGAACTGCGAAGGCACGGAGTTTTTGAAGGAAACCGACATTCTCGATGTCTGGTTCGATTCCGGCTCG
>DATHTS010000283.1:0-20105 GCA_035462935.1 Pyrinomonadaceae bacterium | reverse complement strand
TCCGCTAAAGATAAAGAACATTCCGCCGATAAAAGTTAAAATCAAAATCCCGAAAATCGGCGCGATAAGAAAGAAATTCCCGCCAATCGAGCTTCCGCCTCCGGTAGATTGCGCTGAAACGCCGGAAGCGCCAACCGAAGCGGCAGCGGCATTTTCCGACGGATTCTCGGCATTAGAATCAGACGGATTTTGCGCGCCGTCTTCGTCTGAAATCAGCTCGACTTCAATTTCAAACTCGCCGCCTAAATTTAATACATCGCCATTTTTCAACCCGACCGGCTCGCTTAAATCCGCTCCGTTCAAAGTCGTGCCATAGCTGGAACCGCTGTCTGAAACGACGAAAATATCGGCAAATCGCTCAATTTTTATGTGCTGCCGCGAAACGACCGAATTGGCAATATTTAAATCGTTACCCGAATGCCGCCCGACGGCAAACTTCTCCTGTTCCACCAAAATCCTTTTGGCTTCGCCGTTTTCGTCCGTAAATTTGAGCCAAAGCTGTGTCATTAGTGAGCAGTGAGCAGTGAGCAGTGAGCAGGAAAAACAGAAAAAACTGCTTACCGCTTACTGCTCACTGCTCACTTTGTATATGTTGAAAGCGGCTGTAAGCTCAACCCAAAATCCTGCGGATTTTCGCCGATAATCGCCGCCGCAAAAAATTTCGGCACGTATTTAACGTTTTCCAGCTTGAATTGCTTCGAGAGTTTATCCGCATTGGCGATCAAAGTCCAGAATGAGCGTTCCTGCGATTCGTTTGCTTCGAGAGCCGTTTTCAAATTCGTACTCAAGCCGCCCTCGCCGCTGTTGTAGCTGCCTATGGCGAGCGGAACGCTCAAAGGTCCGGTTCCAAAACGCCCTGTCAAAAATTTCATATATTTTGCCGCCGCGTTTGCCGCCGGTTCGGGCTGACAGCGTTCGTCCGGGTTGGTAGGCGACGCGCCCGCCCGAATCTCCAACCCGTAGTTTCTACCTGTTGACTGCGTAAACTGAAACATTCCGAGCGGTCCGGTCGGACTTTGCAGGCAGACACAATGTTCGGATTCGATCATCGCCAGATAAAGACCGATTTGCGGGTCAATGCCCTGCGCGTTAAAAGCACGATTGATAAACGGCGCGTTCTTGCTCGCTCTCTCGTAAGTTACCTGCAAATTATCGCCGAAACGACAGCCGCCCAAACTTTTTGTGCTTGCTCTTCGGGCATAGCCGTTCACGTATTCTTTGATTTTTTCGACCGCCGCCGTCGGGATCGAGTCGCTGCTCCGGTTGCCGATCATCCGCGCGACCTTCAACGCTTTAGCTTCGACATACTGATTTTTTTCAGTTTCCGACATTTCCAGATACTTTTTGCCGCTCGGCAAATTAACAGTGGTCGTGTTGTTTGACGCTTCAACCGGGTCGGTTAAAGTCGTGGTGTCCGTGTTTGAACCGGAAACTACTGATTTTTCGGTTTTCGGTCTCGGAGTCGGAGTTTTATCGTCTTTTTCGTCTCTGGTTTCGCTTGAATCTCTCGGCGTTCGAAAATCTTCTTTCTCCGTGATTTCGGGCTGGTTGCTGCCGCCGAAAACCGTTATGCCGATAAAAACCGCCGAAACGGTGATAACCAAAAACGCAATTCCGAACAGAGCGATCGGCAAAAGGCTCGTTAAATTCATCTCAGAAGTTGGAGCTGTCGCGGTTTGACCGCCGGAAACCGCCGGCGCTGAATAAACTTCTTCGCTTTTTTCGGAAATTCTGATTTTCAGGTTTGTATAATGCCCGATTTTGACAATATCGCCGTCTCTTAAAGGCGTTCCGCTGGGGCTGACTTTTTCGCCGTTGACAAAAGTTCCGTTGGTCGAATTTTCATCCACAACCCAGGTGTAATCACCGTCCCGGTAAATCGTGGCGTGAAGCCGTGAAAGCCCGTCGTCTTCAAAGCGAAAATCGGCTTCGCTGCCGCGACCGAAAGACATTTTATCGCCGTCCAGGGCAATTTCCTGTGAGCCTTCGGGTGTTGGATATGTAAGGAAAACTTCCGTCATTATTGAATTAAATTACGATAAAGCGTCGAAATCGGCACGTCTCGCTTTAAGCCGAATCGTTGCGGGTTTTCGGCGACAATTCCGGCGGCGAAAAAGCGCACGACCTGCTCGCGCTGGTTCGGTTGTTTTATTACGTTCCAAAAGTCGGTACGGTTTTGCGGCAGACCGGATTTAAAAACGCTCGCATCCTGCGGCGACATTCCGAAAGTTGCCGCGCTGTAAATTACGTCGCCGTCAAAAACTCCGATGACCAATGCCTTCAAATAAACCGACGCGGCTTTGGCGGCGCAGTTCTGCGACGGGTCGGACAAAGTTTCCGTTCCGCACAAACCGTTGTAAGCATTTGCCGTTACAAATTCATTCGACATTCGCCACAATCCTTCTTCCGCGCCCTGCCGCGCCGGATTAAACTGGCTGCGGCTCATCGCCAAAAGATAACCGAGCGGAACGTCCAGATTCTGCTCCTGCACGAAAGCCACGTTTATTACGTCACGATACTGCTGTGCGCGGGCGGAATAACCTTCCTTCGCGTATTCCGACGTTTTTTTCTGCACTTCCTGCAAAAATTGCTTGTCAAAACGATATTGGAAACTTCCCGGAAACTGTTTCACCAGATTCTGCGACATCTTTTGAACATCAATCAGCGAAATCTCCTGTTTCTGCTCAATTCTCGGTTTCGGCTTCACATCCGGTTCGTCAGTTTCTTCGGGCGTCGGAGTCGGCGTGGCGAGCGTTTCAAAAGCAAGCAAAATCTCGCTTTGTTGTCCAACCGGATTGCCTTCTTCATCTTCGAGAATAATTCTCAAACTGTGATTCAGCCCGTCCGCCAATTCGGGAAATTCGCTCGGATCAATCGAAGCTCTGTAAGGCGAGTTTTCGGCGTCGGCGATAATCATATCGTCAAGCACAAAAACAGCGCGGCTGACGCATTCGGTATTTTCCGCCTCGACTTCAATATCAGTTGAATCTTTAATCAGCTCGCCGTTTTCAGGCGCGGTAATAACGGCTCTGGCTTCGCACGCGCTCGAACCGCTCATATAATAAAAATAACCCGCCGCAAAAACAAAAACGACTGCTAATCCGCAAGTGATTCCCGCAACGGCGAGCATCATCGGCATCTTTGAAGCCGTTTGAGTTTCTTCGGCAATTTGCGCTTCCGGCTCGGCTTCAAGTTCGTCCGATTTTGTTTCCGAACCATCGGACGGCGTCCTATCGCCAACCGTTGTGCTTTCTTCGGATTTCGCTTCTTCCAGCGAAAACTCGATTTGACTCGATCCGCCGAAAACGATTACATCGCCGTCTTTGAGTAATTTTTCGCTCTTTACAGGCTCCCCGTTCAAAGTCGTCCCGTTGCTGCTGTTGAGGTCAATCAGCCAGAAATCGCCGTCGCGCCATTCGATTTCGGCGTGATAACGCGAAATATTCGAATCCTGCGGAAACGCCGCCGTGTTGTCCGAAGCGCGTCCGATGGTCGCAATACCCGCGCCGAGCGTAATTTCTCTGCCGTCAAATTTTATTTTCGCGTTTTCCATCTGCCAGAAAGGAAAAGATTTTGCCCTTTTTCAAATTTTATTTTCCGAAGCAATCACTCAAGGTTTTTTCAATGTCATCAGACCGTTATTGGAACGGCAACCGGCGTGTTTTTTGCGCGGCTGGAGATTTGTGCGAAAGCCGCTTTTCTTTAAAAAATTCCCGTTCTTGCTTACCGATTCATAAAATACAAATAATACACAGCGAAAACACCAGCCAGAACAAGCGCGAAGAACAAAAACAAACCGCCAAGCAGTAAAAGCCATTTCAAACCGCTTTTTTTCGGCGTTTCTTCAACTTTTATTTCTGCTTGAACGGCTTGCGGCACACTGAATTCCTCGGAAATATTCGGTTGGGGTTGAATTTCAGGAGCGGAAGGAGTTTTCTCAAATTCTGAACCGGTTTTCTCAAACTCCTCGCGCTGCAAATCGGACAAGTTTATGAAAGCCATCGTTGTAACGCCAAGATCATCGGCATTAGAAGCCTGATTTTCACTTGATGTTTGCCCGTCCTCGCTTTCCCGAAGGCGGGCATTTAACTTCTCTTTATCAAAACCTTGCAGAGTTTTACCGCTCGAACAGCGAAAAACGGGTTCGGGCATTTTCCAGCCGTCCTGTTTTATTTCCTTCGGAATTTCAAGGCTCGGCTCGGTTATTTTCGGCTTTTCCTCCGTCTGATTTTGCAGTATGTTTTGTTTATCATTCATCGCCTTTCTCCTCTTCGAGCCGCTATTTTGATAAATCTAAAACGTCCGAGCGTGTGATGATGCCCGTGATGCGTTTAAAATCCTCAATCAAAACGGCGGGCGATTTTTGCAGTTGTGCTTTTATCTCGTTGAAATTTGCGTCAACGTCCAAAACGGGAAAACTTTTCTCCATTATTTCGCTAACTTTGGCGTTTAGCAAATCGCGGTTTTCCAATAGTTTCGTCAAAACGTGACTTTCGCGCAAGCTCCCGACCGATTTATTGTCCTCCAAAACCGGAAGCTGAGTAACGCTGTTCTCATCCATTCTTTTTAGCGCGTCGCTGACAATCTCGTCCGGCGCGACGAAAATAACCTCGCGCGGCGAGCCCGAATTCTTTGTTTCGACTATCAAACCTGCGGTAATTTTTTGCGGTTCGAGCAGGAGTTTTTCCTTCATCCACTCGTCCGAATGAAACTTCGTCAAATAATGCTCGCCCGTATCGCAGACGATAAAAACGACCAGCGCGTCCTCATCCAAATCTTTCGCCACTTTCAACGCGCCGGCGAAATTCGTTCCCGTCGAGCCGCCGCAGAAAATGCCTTCCTGACGCGAAAGCTGCCGGGCAAGCTCAAACGATTCGCGGTCGGTGATGTTTATAATCTCGTCAATAATTTTCATATCGGCGTTGCCGACCGGCAAAGATTGCCCGATGCCTTCAACTAAATAAGGCGTGGCTTCGGGAACGTGACCGCTTTCCTTGTAAGTTTTAAAAATCGAACCGTAAGGGTCTGCGCCGATAATTTTGATATTCGGATTCTGCTCCTTCAAATATCTGCCCGTGCCGCTAATCGTTCCGCCCGTGCCGATGCTGGCGACAAAATGCGTTATTTTCCCGTCGGTATCGCGCCAAATCTCAGGTCCCGTCGTGTGGTAATGCGCGATAGGGTTTGCCGGGTGATTATACTGGTCTGGATAAAATGAATTCGGCGTTTCCTGCGCGATGCGTTTCGCGGTTTCGACGTAATGATCCGGCGTTCCGTGTTTGGCGGCGGCGGGACAAACCACAATGTCCGAGCCGAGCGATTTCAAATACCGCATTTTTTCGACCGAAACTTTATCGGTCAGAACAAAAACCGTCCGATAGCCTTTGACGGCGGCGGCAAGCGCGAGACCTATCCCCGTGTTGCCGGAAGTTGCTTCAATAATCGTTCCGCCGGGCTTTAAAGTGCCTTCTTTTTCGGCATATTCAACCATCGAAATACCGATGCGATCCTTTACCGAATAGCCCGGATTGAGGCTTTCCATTTTGCCGAAAACCTGCGCTTTAATTCCATACTGGCGGGTTAAATTATTGATTTTGACCAAAGGCGTATTGCCGATGAGTCCCAAAATATCGCTGTAAAATTTCATTTATTCTCCAAGATTTTATCAGAGTGACGCTTCCATTAAGTTTATGCGGAAAATTATTGAGTGGCAAGAACGGAAATGCAGGCTGTCGGGCAATCTTCTTTTTATTTCTTCTCCAAAAGAAAAATCATCTTCGACCAGCCAATCGGCTCGGTTATCGGAAACTCGTAATCGCCGATGATATTAAAATACTGCGCGGATATTTCTTTAACCTCCTCAACCGGATGCGTTTTAAAGTTATAAAAAATTTCCAGAATCGAACCGACAAACGAAGGCTTTACGGGAATCAAAACAAGTTTCGCGCCGCTTTTTAACACTCTCGCCAATTCCTTCAAACCGTCGTCGAGCGAAACATATTCCAGCACGCCGCAGGTTAAAACCAAATCGAAAGCTCCGTCCGAAAAAGGAAGCTGCAAAACATTGCCCTGCACGGCAGAAATGTTTTCGGCATTTGTTTTACTGTCCTTTTCAAACTGCTCGCGGGAAACCTGAAGCGAATTAAACGACAAATCGAGCGCGATGGTTTTTCGAGGACGAAAGCCCGCGCTTTGAAAACCGAGAGTGACAATTCCCGTCCCGCTTCCGGCGTCTAAGACAACCGAGTTTTCATTAATTTTCAAATCCAAAGAGCGCAGAAATTTTGCAACCGAAGCCCGATAACCATTAACTTTCATCGCCAAATTGTGAACCTCGGCAATGCGGTCATAGAAGTTTTGCGTTTTTGATTTTTGTGATTTTGATTTTTTTGGTTTTTGCGCCATTTTTAACCGAAATCTTACCGGAAACTACCGCCAATTTAAAATTTTAAACCCGCGAAACACTCAAAAAACGAAAAATATTTTTCTTATAGGTTTTTCTTTTCGCGTTTTTCGTGTATTTCGCGGGCTAATATTTTCTATTTGAATTGCAGATTATTTCTCCGCCAGCAATTTCAAAATCATTTCCTGAATTTCTTCCTCACGATTCGCGCCGGTTTCAACATAGCGAATCACGCCTTTACGATCAATCAAAACCGTCGTCGGGATATTTGCCGCGCCGTAGTTTACTTGGTTGGTCGTGTCGTTAACTACCACAAAATCATACGGAAGTCCCTGCGCTTTTTTGAAACGCTGGAGAAAATCAATCTCGTTCGGTTTATCCACGCGGAAACCTTCGGCTTCGCCGTAATACCGCGTAACGCCCAAAATCTCCAAACCGTCTTTCCTGTATGTTTGATACCATTCGATCAGATGCGGAAAAGTGTCCAGACACGGCGTGCACCATGTCGCCCAGAAATCCAGCAGCACGACTTTGCCGCGCATACTCGCCAGAGTTTGCGGCTGACCGGGAAACCATTTATCAATTTTGACAATTTCGGGCGCCGGATCGCCGAGCAATTGATAATGTTTCTCGCGTTTTTTCAAACGCTGCAAAATATCGCCCTGTAAAACTTTATTGGGAAAATCCAGCGCGACCTGTTTGAGCGAATCCTTATACAACTGCAAAGCGGCGGGCTTTTGTCCCGTTTCAATCAAATATTTAATAAGCCCGTCAACCGCACGATAATAAATAGCATTTGACTCAACAAAAACGGCGGTTTTGTGCAAATCTTTTAGCGCGTTGACGGCTTGCTCGGTCTTTTCGCTGTCGCGGTAAATCTCGAAAACAATCATCCCGGTTTCCAAGAGTTCATTCAGCCCGCGAGCGCGCGAAGAGGCGTCCTGAAAAAGCGCTTTTGAAGCGCGGTAAGCTTCTTCGGCGTGTTTTGCCGCTGACGCGAGATTTTTTTCTTCGCGGTAAAACTTTGCAAGCTCGCTTTCCATTTTGGCTCGCTCGCGCAGTTTGACGGGTTGTTTATTCAAATATTCGAGAAGAAGTTTTTCCGCTTCGTCAAAATCTCTCCGCTCGGCGGCGATGATAACCAAAATTGAGCGGGCGGTTTGAGCTTTTTCCGCATTCGGATTTTCGACGGCGAGATATTTTCGCATCGCCGCCGCCGCGTTTTCGGGATTTTGCGCCAGATGATTGAGCATTCCGAGATAATACAAATCATCATTCAGCAAGTTTGTACGTTCGGACAGCGACAGAGCGTATTTCACCGCCAACTGCTTCTGCTCGCGCAAAGTCTGCTCGTGAAGCGTCTGGCTGTAAGGAACTTTCTTCTGCTCGAATTCGGCAAACTTGTTTTTCGCATAGAGATTGGCTTCGGTAAACATCTGCTCCGGCGTAAGATTGCCGACTTCATTCGCTATCGAATTTGTTTCAGGTGTTCGATTGGAAGTAACGCGCCGCGATTGTGCGAGCGCATCAAAGGCAAAAACCGAAAAAAGTAATGTGAAAATGAGTAATTTACGCATAATTTTATAACAAACAAATAACAGATTACACAGAATTTTTTCCTGCTTCCAACCTGTGCAACCCATTGTTTTCTATTTTTTGAAACCGCCGCGGACTGAAAATTTCCAGATATTCCGAAAAAGAATCTCCCGCGATTTTATCAGTTAAAACCTGCGCCGTCATCGGAGCAAGCAGAATTCCGTTCCGATAATGAGCGGTGGCAATAAAGAGATTCTCGATTCCGGGGATTTCGCCGATGACCGGCAAACCGTCCGAAGCAAACGGGCGCAAGCCCGCCCAACTTTCCTGAATTTCCAGATTGATCAGCGTCGGCGCGATTTCCAAAGCCTGCTCGCGCAAAAATTCGATTCCGCTTTCCGTAACCGATTTGTCAAAACCCGCATCTTCCACGGTCGCGCCGACCAGAATCCTGCCGTCCTGACGCGGCACAAGATAACCACGCGGGCTGTAAATCACTTTTCCGAAAAGACGTTTAGCCGTATGAAAGCTAATCATCTGCCCGCGAATCGGTTTGATTTCCGGCAAAACAAAACTGTCGGCTTTGATGAGCGAAGTCCACGCGCCCGTTGCAAGCACGACCCGTTCGGCGAAAAACTTTTCCTTTTCTGTTTCCGCGCCGACAACCCGGTTTTTCTCGATTATTAATTTTTTTATCCCGGTTTGCTCGAGAATTTCAATTCCGTTGAACTCGGCGTATTTTTGCAAAGCGTGAAGCAATTTTCGATTTTCAACCTGCCAGTCGTTCGGAAAAAACAGACCTTCAAGCACATCCGGCGAAACAAAAGGCTCAAGTTTGTGAGTCTCAATCGCCGATAAATGCTCAACCTCCAAACCGGCTTTTTGCTGCCGCGCGAAACGCTCGCGGATTATCCGAACATCGGTTTCGCTAAAAGCCGGATAAAGCGTTCCCGCCCGGTCGAGTTCAATCGAAACGCCGGTTTCTTCCAACAATTCTTCCGCAAAACGCGGATAAAGCCTTAAACTTTCCGTGCAAAAATGAAAAAACTCATCCGCGCTTTCAGCCTCAGCCTGCGGCGAAAGCATTCCCGCCGCCGCAAAAGAAGATTCTTTGCCGATTTCGCCGCGTTCGAGAATGGTGATTTTCTCAATGCCTTTTCTGCGTAATTCCCGCGCGAGGCTTAAACCGATTACGCCGCCGCCGATGATTAAAATTTCTTGGTTTTTAGAGGAAATCATTAAATGCTTTTTGTTCTTATCTTTCGCAATTTTTTAAACTTTATAATGACAAAATTTAATTATCAAAGCTGAAAATAAAAATTGCAGGAGTAAAGAAATTTTACTCCTGCAATTGAATACATCTGAATTTAGCCGGATTTTGTGTTTACTTTATAGTTATGGATTAGTTATCCACTGAGGAGCATTTACATTTACATAAAATTTTGATGTATCAAGAATTTATAAATCTCACCCTTAAGTAAAAACAGCTTGAAAAACAGAAAAGTGAAAGGATAGCGCAAGCTATCTTTCACTTTTCTAATTTTACCTTGCTGTTTTTGCCCTTTATCTTATCGGGCGACCTCGCCCCGTTTGCTGCGGTAAAGGAAGAAGTCTGAGCGGGACGGTTGATTTTCTGCCGTCGCGGAAAATTTCGACCTGAACGGTGTCGCCGATTTGTTTTTTATCAAGATAACGATACAAATCGTCAATATCATTCATCGGCGTGCCGTCAATCGAGGTAACAATATCGCCGAGAATAAGATTGCCGCCGCCGTCTTGAGAAATTCCGCGCAGACCGGCGCGTTCCGCCGAGCCGCCCGATGCGACGCTTCGCACCAGCAGACCGCCGTCAATCGGCAATTCTGCGCCTTGTCGGCTTAACTGACTGACGCCGACCAGATATGCGCCGAGTTTCGGACGGCGAACTTCGCCGTATTGAATAAGCTGTGGCACGACTCGTCTTGCGATGTTGACCGGAACCGCGAAACCAACGCCGACCGAACCGCCCGTGCGCGAATAAATCTGCGAATTGATGCCGATTATTTTGCCAAATTTGTCCAAAAGAGGTCCGCCCGAATTTCCCGGATTAATCGAAGCGTCGGTTTGAATCGCCGCATCAATCGGGCGACCGTTGACGCCGCGAATCGGACGCTGCAAACCGGAAATTACGCCGGTCGTTAAAGTTCTGTCCAAGCCGAAAGGATTGCCGATAGCCAGAACTTTTTGCCCGACGACCAATCTATCCGAATCGCCGAACGGAACGACGGTCAAGCCTTCGGGCGGCGTCTGGATTTTGATAACTGCTAAATCAGTGTCGGGGTCAACGCCGATGACGGTAGCGGGATAATTTTTATCGGCGCCGAAACTGACGTTTAATTTTTCACGATTTTGAACCGCGCTTTCAATAACGTGATAGTTCGTCAGAATATGCCCTTGATTGTCAATTACCGAGCCAGAACCCGAACCGCTCGGTCTTTCAAACTCCTGACCGTAAAAATCCGCTCTTACCGTAGTGGTCGTGATAAAAGCTACGCCCGGCGAAACCGCGCGATAAACCTCGATACTGTTTTGCTCGTCGCTGACCAGCGAAGGATCGGAAATTCCTCCGAGCGGCTGGCTTTCCGCTAAAGCCGTGTTTGACAAGTTTTGCGCTCCCCACGATCCCGAATTAAAGCTCATCAAAAAGGCGACCGTTCCCGCCGCCATTATTGCCGAAGCCAGAGCCAAAACCAGAATCTGTCTCGCGGATAATTGATAAACTGCTTTTTTCATATTATTGCTCCCCAACTGTAAAAATTTCTCAATCGCTATGATGCGGTAGATTTCAAGATGCGTTTTAGTAAAATACGAATGAAAACGGCTCTCGGTTTCAATTGAAACCGAGAGCCGACAAACAGATAAAATTATGTTTAGAAAAAGAAAGCGAAGACGGCGTTTGACCAATTGGTAACATCATGAAGAAAAGCATCGGAAATCACGCCGAATGCCGAAAGTCCGGTGAAGAAATGGACGCCCATCAAGCCGACGTAAATCGTTAAAGCGAAACTCAAACCGTATTTCGCCAACCGTAAGTTTCCCCAGTTCCAGAGAACGAGCGCGGCAACTGCGCCAACCGAAAGTTTTACCGCCAAAAAGGGGAAATCGCCGAAATCGAGCAGCCTTGCCATAATCGCATTGCCCTCGGTGGCGAAACCGTTGCGAATCCAATAAATCGTTAAAACCGCGTCTAAAAAATTAAGCGCGAAAAGAAGAATAGTTTGTCGAAACACCGGCATTTATCGAAAACCTCTTTCAAAAATTTGTTAAACCGTTCTCTTTAAGCGGCACACCCCCGAGCCTTTCGACAAGGGGGTTAGCCGAAGAGAAACGAAATGTTGTAATGTTTTCAATATACGCCGAATAAATTCTAATTTCAAGATTTTTTTGAAAAAATTTGTTTTTCTTCTTACGCGGAAGTGATAAAACCCCCTTACAATTAAGAATTTAGCGTTTGAGTTTTATCCTGCGTCTTTAAACGCCGGAAAAGAGAGCTATGCTTGTGAAAAAAGGTTTTTAGCAACGGCTTGGAAGCGCCTTACGTCATAAGGGCAGTTGACGCATTGGGCGTTTTCGATTGGTTTTTAACAATTTAATGCGAGGTGGAGAGATGAAAAATTTATTGAATATCAGATTTTTGGCAGCGATTTTTGCTGTAGCTTTTGTTTTCGGCGTGGTCGAAACTTTCGCTCAAACTTATACGGTTGAGCGCGGAACGGTAATTCGCGTGCGGATGAATGAGACTCTTAGTTCGAGAACCGCGCGCGCGGGCGATAGGTTCACAACCACTGTTACCGAGCCGGTTTATTCCAACACAGGTCAAATCGTTATTCCGGTTGGAAGCACTTTAACCGGTCGCGTTGACAGCGTAAACAGAGCGAAAAAAGGCGGCGATCCGGGAACGATTGACGTAAGTTTTACCGAAGTCAGGCTGCCGAACGGAACGCGGCGCTCGATGAACGGTTCTTTGACCGGCTTAACCAGTGACGACGCCAAGAGCGACAATGAAGGCAGAGCGTCGGGCGACGACAGAAAAAATGACAAAATTATCTTTATCGGCGGCGGCGCGGCAGGCGGAGCGATTCTCGGCGGCTTAATCGGCGGCGGAAAGGGCGCGGTCATCGGCGGAATTTTAGGCGGTCTTGCCGGTCTCGGCGGCGAAAGATTGACCAGAGGAGAGGAAGCCGAAGTTAAATCGGGAATGGAATTCGGTGTGATCTTGAATCAGAGAATCAGCCTTCCGAGATTCGGGGCGACGGATGAGCGTTACGACCGACCGACTTCAGCCGGAGGACGCACATATATCGTTCAGCGCGGCGACACATTGGCGAAAATCAGCCAGCGTTTTTACGGAAATACCCGCGGTTATTGGAAAATTTATGAAGCCAACCGCGATAAATTAGCCAGTCCGAGCCAAGTTGAAGTCGGACAGGAACTGATAATTCCTTAAAGGAAATTTGGAAATTAAAAGCGAAAAGCCGGAGAATTTTCTCTCCGGCTTTTTTATTTTCGGAACGAGGCGAGCCAAACAGTCTTTGCCCAAAAATCATTTTGCGCTATTCTAAATACGTCTTTATCACAAACAAAATCAAGGAGAATTCCGTGCAATGAAACTGCTTTTACTCGCTTTTCTGCTTTGCTTTACTTTTTCGAGCGTTTTCGCGCAAAACCAAAACTCCAATCAAAACGAAACGACCAAAAGGCTTTACGCGCTTTTCGATTCCGAGTGGGAATGGAGATTAAAGGAAAGCCCGACTTTCGCTTCTTCTTTGGGCGACAGACGCTATAACGACCGCTGGGGCGATCAGAGTCTTGAGGCGATTGAAAGAAGGCGAAAACATCGGCTCGAAACGCTGGAGAAATTAAAACAAATCAACCGCGCCGAGCTTTCCGTGCAGGATCAGCTCAACTACGATCTTTTCAGGAAAGATTACGAAGAATCAATCGAAGCGCATCAATTCAAGCAGTTTCTCCTGCCGATAAACCAGCGCGGCGGCATTCAAACGCAGGATGATCTGGCGCGTTCTCTGCGCTTTCAGACGGTTAAAGATTATGAAGACTGGATCGCGCGGCTGAACGCTTTTCCGACGCTGATGGAGCAAAATATCGCCCTGATGCGCGAGGGAAGGCGGCAAAAACTAATGTGGGCGAAAGCCGTGATGGAGCGCGTTCCCGGGCAGATTGACAAGCAGATTGTCGAAAACCCGGAAGAAAGCCTGTTCTATCTGCCGTTCAAAAATTTCCCGAAAGACATTCCCGAAGCCGAACAAACGCGCCTCAGAAATCAGGCGAGAGAAGCGATTCGAACGAAAATCGTTCCCGAATACAAAAAGCTGAAAGATTATTTTACAGCCGAATATCTGCCTGCCTCCTACCCGCAAGCCGGAATCTGGCAGCAGGCGAACGGCGATAAATTTTATGAATTTCTGGCGCGTTCCTACACGACAACGAATATGACGCCGAAGGAAATTCACGAAAAAGGCTTGGCGGAAGTCAAACGCATTCGCGCTGAGATGGAAAGAATCAAAGAGCAGGTCGGTTTTAAAGGCAGCTTACAGGAATTTTTCAATCATTTAAGAACCGACCCGAAATATTTCTACAAAACGCCCGAAGAGCTTCTCGAAGCCTACCGCGCCATCTCAAAACGCATTGATCCCGAACTCGTCAAAGTTTTCCGCACAATGCCGCGAATGCCTTACGGCGTCATTCCGATTCCCGACAACATCGCGCCCGACACGACTACGGCTTATTACAATCGCCCCGCGCCCGACGGCTCGCGCCCCGGTTATTATTACGTCAATCTATACAAACCCGAAACGCGCCCGAAATGGGAAATGATGGCGCTCTCGATTCACGAAGCCGTTCCCGGACACCATCTTCAAATCGCCCTCGCGCAGGAACTCGGCGAAATTCCGAATTTCCGTAAACTGGGCGGCTACACGGCGTTTGTCGAAGGCTGGGCTTTGTATTCCGAATCTCTCGGCGACGAAATGGGCTTGTATTCCGACCCGTATGACAAATTCGGGCAATTAACCTACGAAATGTGGCGAGCCGTGCGCCTGGTCGTTGACACCGGACTTCATTATTTCAAATGGGATCGTCAGCGGGCGATTGATTATTTCAAAGACAACGCCCCCAAAACCGAGCAGGACATTGTAAACGAAATTGACCGCTACATTTCTATGCCGGGACAGGCGCTCGCCTACAAAATCGGCGAGTTGAAGATAAAAGAGCTTCGCGCCAAATCGAAAAATGAATTAGGCGATAGATTCGATGTAAAAGAATTTCACGATGTCGTGCTGCTTTCCGGCGCGGTTCCGCTGGATATTTTGGAGAGGAATGTTAATGAATGGATTGCGAAAAAGAAATAAACAATTATAGAGAACAAAGAGAAAACCTGAATTATTCTTGTTTTTGCTTTAAAATCTATATTTATGCTGGTATATTCTATTTCAATTGATTCAAGTTACTGTATAATTAAACTCAAAATCCCAATATAAATGCTCTTAAGAAATCTATCAATATCAAATTTTCGTTGCCATAGCGATTTACAACAGATTCCAATACATCGCCTTACGGTTTTTATTGGAGAGAATGATGCCGGAAAAACTGGGTTGCTTGATGCTATAGAAATTATCCTCACGAATAAAAAGCCTAAATATCCTGACGATTTCAGGATGATTAATAATAAAGAAAGGGCAAAAGATGTTATTATTTCAGGTATATTTGAACTAGAAGAATACGATTCCATCCCAGAAGAATTTATCTCCTTAGATGGAAAAACTCTTACTTTGATAAAAACATTTGAAGGTATAAACGAAAAATGTGAAATTCTTGGAAAAGGGTTTTCGGATGAGAGATTTAATATATTTGATAAACAAGATGCCCAATCTCAGAAAGAACTTTTGGAGATTATTGGATTGACTCCGGCAAAAAATGCACAAGATAGAAATAGACAGTTTATGGAGTCTATCAGAGATGGAAAATTAAAAAAAGATGTTGATGCTAAATTAGAAGTTAAATTTAATCAAATATCACAATATCTTCCTCGTTATCAGTGTGTATCTTCTACTGACTATGAAAACCCTGATAGCTTTATTAGAAGAACTTTACAGTCTGTAGTAGATGACACATTAAAGCCTAAAAATAATGAAACCGGATTGAATGAGCTCTTACCTCAATTATCTGAGGTTGAAAAAATATTAAATGATGCCCTTAAATTAAAAATTTCTGATGTTGAGAAAAATTTAATTACGGCGCACGATAGACTTCAGTCTGTTTATATAGAACCGAAAATAGATTTTACTAAAAGCCTTACTGCATTATCACTTATCATTAATACTGGAGATGGCTCACAATCAATAAGTTCATTTGGTGAAGGAACAAAAAGAAAAATTTGGATGGGATTACTTGATTGGGAGCGCAAAGTACAAGAAGAGTCTAATAAATCAGTTTTTCGAGTATATGATGAACCAGATGTTAATTTGGATTATGCGGCTGAACGTAAACTGTTTGCAAGTATATTAGATGCAACTGGAAATCCTAAGTCTAAAACTCAAGCTATTGTTAGTACTCATGCAGTTACTTTAGTTGATCGTGCGCCAACTAAATCAATTAATTTAATTAAAGTCAATGAAGACAAGTCTAGATCGATAGAATATTTTAAAAGTGAAGGTGATGATGATATTTCTTCATTTCTTTCAACTGTGGGGCGTTCTGTGGGAATCTCTAATTCTGCACTGTTCTATGAAAAAGCCTTTATAGTTGTAGAAGGAGAATCAGAGGAAAGAGCCCTACCAATAATATACCAACATCTTTTTCAACACTCTCTTATTGAAGATGGTATATCACTTATAAATCTTAGAACCTGTAGTGCATGGAAGGCTATTCTCAGTTTTCTCTCACATCATCGTGCTGAAAATACAGTGATACTCCTAGACAACGACTGCAAAAAACCAGAATCTAGTGGACATATCAATCCAGATACTTTAGTTGAACTTGGATTTCCTAGCAATTTTTTAACAAACAACTGCTTTTATATTGGAAAGAAGGAATTTGAAGATTCTTTTGAGACTTCAGATATAGTTTTAATTCTTAATAGTCAATTCCCAAGAGAGGATGAAAGAGATTGGGAAAATGCTGATGTTGACCAGTTTCGTAAATCACAATCAAAGTTTGGAAGTGATTTAATTAAGGAGATTAAGACAAATTGTATTAAAATTAAGAGATCATCAGTTCAAAAACCCAGTTTTGCAGAAAGACTTGCTATTCAAAGTTGTCAATCTAGCTTAATTCCTAAAAAAATACTTGACGTTTTTACAGAGGTTAGAGAAAAAATCAATTTATAATGACTATTAATTTAAGTTTTCATTTACACTCAAGCTAGCAATTTCTAATTTTTTGTCTAGCATAAACAACTTAAATTCACCATTCAATCTTTCAGATTTAGCCAACAATTCTGCACGTTCTTGTTCTTTATTTAAAAGATTTGTTTCCAGTTCTTCATATTCTAGATTTTTAGCTAATTCTAGTTTAATAGCAGCATTTCTTGCAGTTTCGTTTGGAAATAAAGACTTTCCTTGTTCATCTTTTGCATCAAGTATTTGAAGGGTAACTTTACATTCTTCTATACTTAATTTTTTTCGTAATTCTTGAATCTCCCGATTTTTATTCGAGAGAGCTATTAAATTATTTTCTATAAGTTTTGGATAATCCATATTAGATTTTAATACTACAAATATTACTCTATTCGTTCATAATCATATCCTGCTTTTTTAATATTAGCGTCCAAATATTTGCCATGAGATTCAGCACTCATAAGTTCAGTATAAATATATTCAGGAATACCATAATATCGATATACCGAATTCTTAAATTCGACTTCTAAAATCATTGAATTACTATCGTATCCAATTGAAACTATATTTGATGATGAAACTGGAAGTCTATTCATTTTTACCTCTAGATTATTGTAAATCTTTTGTGATTTCTATTCAAAAATTTCAATTCTTTAATCCTTCGTCTGCATAATAACCGTTGTGGACAAATTCAAATCCCAAGCTCATCCTTTGCTTCTTTAAATTTCGCAACGGCAAAATCCAAATCCTCGCGCGTGTGCGCCGCTGAAACTTGCGTTCGGATTCGCGCTTTGCCTTTCGGCACGACCGGAAACGAAAACGGGATAACGTAAACGCCTTTTTGCAAAAGCAGTTCAGCCATTTTCACCGCCGGATGCGCGTCGCCAAACATTACCGGCACAATCGGATGCTCGCCGGGCAGAATTTCCAAGCCGATTTCGGATAATTTCTCGCGGAAATACCGCGTGTTTTCCTGCAAACGGTCTCTCAGTTCGGTCGTTTCGCTCAAAAGATCAATCGCTTTTATCGAAGCGGCGACAATCGGCGGCGCGACGGAATTCGAGAAAAGATACGGGCGCGAGCGCTGGCGCAAAAGATCAATAATTTCCTTGCGCCCGCTCGTGTAGCCGCCGCTCGCCCCGCCGAGAGCTTTGCCGAGAGTTCCGGTCAGGATGTCAATGCGCTCCATCGCGTTGTGATATTCGTGAGTCCCGCGCCCGTGCTCGCCCATAAAACCGACCGCGTGTGAATCGTCAACCATAACAAGCGCGTCGTATTTCTCAGCCAAATCACAGATTTCCGGCAGCTTGGCGATGTAACCGTCCATCGAGAAAACGCCGTCGGTCGCAATCATCCGAAACCGCGCCGCGCTCGCTTCCCTGAGCTTTTCTTCGAGGTCGTTCATATCGCTATTTTTATAGCGAAAACGCTGTGCTTTGCACAATCGAACGCCGTCAATTATGCTGGCGTGATTTAGTTCGTCAGAAATAACAGCGTCTTCCGCGCTGAGAATCGTCTCAAAAAGCCCGCCGTTCGCGTCAAAGCAGGATGTGTAAAGAATCGTGTCTTCCGTGCCTAAAAAGTCGCTGATTTTTCTCTCCAGCTCCTTGTGAATCTCCTGCGTCCCGCAAATAAAACGCACCGAAGAAAGCCCGTAACCCCATTCGTCCAACCCGCGATGCGCCGCTTCGACAATCGCCGGATGATCGGAAAGCCCGAGATAATTGTTCGCGCACATATTCAGAACCTTTTGGTCAGACACTTCGATTACCGCGTCCTGCGGGCTTTCGATAATTCGCTCGCGCTTGAAAAGTCCTGCTTCTTCAATTTCCGCTAATTGATTTTCTAAATAATCTTCTATTTTTCCGTACATAAAATTTTTATTTTAAAATTTAAGGTAAAATCTAAAACTTATTTTATCAAAAAACGCTTCAGTTTTCGTTCAAGTCTGACAGTATCTTTTATTTCGCATTCCCGGATAATCAGCGTTTTCCAACCTTCTTTTTTGTAAACATCCGGATTTTCCCTATCTCTGGCGACGTTTCTAAATCTTTTCATCTGCCCATATTCGGCGTTTGTTTTCGGCGTAACATTTCCGCGCTTGCAGTCGCGGATATGCCGGAAACAGCCGTAAACGAGAATGATTTTTTATGGCGCGGAAGAACGAGGTCACAAAAGTAAGATGATTTTAAAATCGCGTAGCGATTAAATGAATTTAGCCGTGTCTTTCAAGGCACGGAAAGCGTAGAAAAGAATTCGCGTCGCGTCAGCGACGGCTGAATTATATGTGTTTGCCTTTGATATTCAATTGTCGCTGACGCGACAAGATCGCTCCTTTTATCTTGAACCGTGCCTTAAAAGACACGGCTAAATTCACTTTGCCGCTGACGCGGCTTTAAGACGAGCATTTTCGGCTTTGAGTTCGGCAATGGGGCGATTTTTCTTGTTGATTTCGGATTTAGGGTAGTTCTTTCAAGTAAATTCTGTTCGTTCATAACTTTATTTTTACGCAATGGAAACGCGCTACTTCAGTTTTCGAGAAGTTCGGCATAAACGTCGTCCTTCTCATTGTCCCAAATTTCGTCCAGTGATTCGGAACTTGCCGCCTGCCAAAAATCCGCTCCGTCTTCGACCAAAAGCGTTACTAAAGCCCGCGTTCCGTCCGGCACGTCAACTTCATTGAGCGTTTCGATTTTGCCCTCGTGAACTACAGCCCAAACCGTTTCTAACATAAAATTATCACCTCACAATAAAATTATAAGCCTAAACGCTTGAAATACAACCGTTAAATCTCAATCAAATCAAAAATTACTTTGCCCGAATTTCTTTCCCGCCCCATTAATTTCGTATCAAATTCAATCATTTATTTTTAACTTTTGAGAATTCAATTTTTTCAAAAAATTCTTTGCTTAGTTTATTGGCAGTTTCCGAAAAACCTCTTAAATTCGAGTGATTGGAAAATTCGATTTGTATAAGAGTATTTTTAGCTGTCGGGTGTTGGCAGAGATAGCCGCTCAAATTGAAATATTTATAATTCGCCTCTTTTCTTGCATCATTATTAAAGATTCCGTCATATTGTAAACACGGAACTTCTTTAAAATTTGTTCTGTTAAAATGAAGCGAATCTCTGTTAAGTCGGCTGATTTCTTCCTGTTTCAATTTTTCGAGATTTTCAAACAAATCGTTGACATTTTCGTAAGCGTTTATCGTGCTCGTCTTTGCGCTTGCATTATATTTTCCATCGCTATCTACTTTCGCAAAAACATTTTCAAGTTGAGCGGATTTTACAAGCTGCCATCCGGTTTCATTCGGAGAAACTATTTTTACTTCCGATTGTTTATAAGTTTTAGCAGGTTTGATTGTCGGAAAATCTTTCTGTGCGAAAACAGCGCTCACGAATAAAAAGTTAATTGCTAAAATAACGGTCAATAATTTCATACTTAATTTCACTCCAATCTTAAATCATCTTGCCGTTGTCGCTTTCGAGCATTATCTCAAAAGGACTTTTTCCAAATGATTTAAATTACACAGCTGCTCTGCAATTCAAATCAATCTCCGATTGTTTCCAGATACGCCCGCGCAATCGGCAAGTCAGATTTTCGAAAATTCTCCGGCGTTTCAATCAGAGCGATTTTGCCTTTGTCCATCAGGCAAATGCGCGTTCCTAAAACAAACGCTTCGTGCAAATCGTGCGTGACGAAAACGGCGGTTTTGTTCAGGTTTTTAACCAATGCGGCAAATTCTTTTTGCAGATTTGTGCGCGTGATTGCGTC
>DATHTS010000282.1:0-2429 GCA_035462935.1 Pyrinomonadaceae bacterium | reverse complement strand
GATTTTCAAAATTCTAAAGTTACGTTTGTGCCGATTGAAAAATAGGAAGCAAGTAGGCAGTAAGCATCGGCGGTAAGCAGTTTTTTTTCTGCCAACCGCCAACTGCTTCTGCCTATTTCATTTATGAAATTAAGTTTATATTTAGAAACCTCAGTCGTCGGAGCATATCTCGACAACGGCGATCCGTTTCGCCGGGATTTAACGATTCGCTGGTGGGAACACGAACTCGAGGAATATCGCGCTTTTACTTCCGTTCTTGTGCAGCGAGAAATCGAGCGCATCTCTGAACCTTACCGCACGGGATATTTAAAATTGATAAAGCCGCTCGAACAGTTGGAACTCGCGGAAGAAGTAGCGATTTTAGCCGAAGGTTATATCTCGCGCGGCATTTTTCACCGTAAATATATCGCCGACGCGCTTCACGTCGCTTTTGCTTCGTTTTACAAAATTGATTATCTGGTAACCTGGAATTTCGGGCATCTGGCAAACGTGCGCAAGCAGGCGCGAATACGGCTCTTTAATACGTCGGCGGGATTTTTCTCTCCCGTTATCGTAACGCCCGAATTTTTGGTGCATACGGTCTGAATTCAAAAATTGCCGCATTTGACCAAATCCGAATCAATTATTACCATTCAAGAGAATGTATCGTCGTCCGAAATTTTTAGAAGTTTTGTTGGAAATCCGCGAAGAGATGTCGCGTGAAGCGGATTATGATGTGGATTTGTTTGCCGAAAAAGTTCGTTCCGAAGAAACGTCGAAGGGGAAAAAGACTTTTAGCTTAGGTGAAAACAACGGCAACGGTCTTCGGGTAAAAACCAAAATAACCACAAAACTGAAATCTAAAATTTAAAGCCCTAAATTTAGAAAAAATTTAAGAAAAACTGTTAAAAGAGGACGCTTCGCTCTTCCCTTGAATAAAAATGCGTCGTTATTTAATTTCCAGCCTGATAATTTTCCTTCTGGCTTCGCTGGTCGGATTGTATTTTTTTAACCGCTACTGGATTCATCGCTACGATGAACTGATCGCGCGGCAGGCAAGCGTTTATCGTCTGGACGAAAAACTCGTCTGGAGCGTCATTTACGAGGAAACCTATTTTCGCGCCTGGGAAATCGGAGCCGCCGATGAAGTCGGCTTGATGCAGGTAACCCCGACCGTCGCGCGAGAATGGGCGAAGGAAACAGGTTTCCGGGAATTTGAAAAACAAACGGCTGAAAACGTGGTCGAATTTCTCCGTCAACCTGAAAGAAACATCCAGATCGGCTCATGGTATCTTGAGAAAATGCGCGGCAGGTATCGCGGCTATCCCGCCGAACTCGCAATGGCGCTGGCGGCTTATAACGCGGGCGCCAGCCGCGTAGAAGAATGGACAAAAGGAGTTGACGCTTCACAGCTTTCGGAAAGAGAATTTATCGAACGCATCAACATTCCATCAACCAGAGCTTATGTTACCTCGATTTTGAAACGGTATCGAGACGGATAAGAAAAATTTTAGGTGTGAATCAAAAAGAGGCATCGTTACGATGCCTCTGAATCATTGAAAATATTGATGCTCACTGCAAGATTTGAACTTGCGACCCCACGCGTGTGAAGCGTGTGCTCTACCGCTGAGCTAAGTGAGCGCGGACTGGCAGAAAGAATGCTAACAAAGCCGCTTCAAAGATGCAAATAAAAGGGATTTTGAATAAACAGCTTTCGTAAAAATTATTTATTTTGTCCCTTATTCTTCATTTCAATCCTTAAATCGCCGGATCATCCGGTCTTGCCTGACGGTTTTCTTCCGTGAAGCGAATCGTGCCGAGCGACGAATCCGTGTAAAAATGGCGCGTTCCCGTTGCCTGAACGCCTTCGGAAACTTGCGGATCAGCATTAACGGAATAAAAACCCGGCTTGCTGGACGAAGGCGGCTCGGTTTTCATTGTGAAAATGTAACCGTTGACGACTGGATTTTCACCGGCAAATCTGTCATCCATCTGACCTGTGCGGATCAGTTCTTCAAAAGTAGCGAATCTGCCGCGATTTCTCCCCGCAAATTGAATTTGCATAGTGCGGATTTGATTCAGAGATTGCTGCGCGGCGTTTTCGTTTCCGCTTCTGACCATCACGCCCCAACCGTAAGCGCCCACACCGATCAGCAAGCCGATGATAGCGATAACAATCATTAACTCGATCAGGTTAAAACCGCGCTGGTCTTTTAATTTCCGACGTAAATTTTTCATAAATTATATTAAGTCCTCTAGGGTGTTTTGCACGTATTTCAGAATGAAAAGGTTGCAAAAATTCTTAGATGTAATTTATATCAGAATTTTTTGCCGAAAAAAAACCGGTCAAGCGTGAAAAGTTTTTGCGGAAAATAAACTTCTGGCATCAAAGAGCTAATATTTTGTAAAATGAAAGCGGCGCAACTGCCGCAAAAGAGAAATACGAAATG
>DATHTS010000281.1:0-4112 GCA_035462935.1 Pyrinomonadaceae bacterium | reverse complement strand
GTATCCAAAACGATTAAAACATTAGCTGGAATGCGCCGCAGGCTGTCAGCCTGATGCAGAATATTGTCCTCGACGATAACCAAATCTTCCTTTTTAACGTCGGCGACAAACTTGCCCGCACGGGTAAAAGCCGAAACATTCAGCTTAATTTCCTCAACGAAAATTTTCTCCGCATCATCTTCAGGCGGCGTGGGCTTTACGGTTTGGGCTGAAACCGAAAGACCGAAAGCAAAAAATAAAAACAGAACAAGCGAAATTTTCGACAAAACCATAAATGCCTCCCGAATTTAGAAATCAAAATCTATGATGCCTAAAGCCGTGAAAGATATGCTTTTGCGGGCAAAACTTTACAGACGCGGATTTTGTTCGACAAACTCGAGCAGATTTTTGACGTAGGAGCGAAAATTCGGGCAAGCGATGCCGTGCGGAGCGAGAAGTTCATCGGCAACGCTCGTGTCGTAAGTTTGGGAAATGAAAAAATACGGCACGCCTGAAAGCGGCAGACCGCTGATCGGCGGGGAAATCGGCAGCGACAGAGTTTTTTCGACAAGTTTCGGGGGCGGCATGTAAACAGATTTTTTGCCCGTCATTGTTTCGACAATCGTTTCAAAAAGCTCTTCCGTTGTCAGCGGATTCGGGTCGGCAAGAGCGATTGTTTTTCCAACCGCATTTTCATCTTCCGATAACGCCGCCATCGCTTCAACGACAAAATCAACCGGCACAAGATTTAGTTTTACATTGCGATTTCCGACATTCACGAGCCGGAGCAGAGCGGGAAATTTTCGCAGATAAAGAATCAAATAATAAATCCCGTCATATTTCGAGGTTTCGCCAGTTTTTGAGTCGCCGACGACAACCGAAGGACGAAAAATTGTTGTTGGAATTTCACTCTTTAAATTTTCGACCTCGATTTCCGCCAGATATTTTGTTTCCTCATAAAAATTACGAAAACCGAGTTTATGTTCGAGATCAGTTTCAAGAATCACGCCCTCCCGTCTTCCGGCGACGTAGCAAGTCGAAACATAATTGTAGCGATGCAAATTCGGCAAAGTTTTTATCAATTCATTAACATTTTTCGTGCCTTCGACATTAACGCGATACGCCAAATCCTTCTCAACCGCTAAATCATAAACCGCCGCCAGATGAAAAACATCCGTCGTTTCGCCGCGCGCGATTTCCAAATCTTCACCCGACATTCCCAGATTTTCCAGCGTGATGTCGCCTTCGACGAGCGCGAAATTTTCAAGCGGCGTATCGGTTTCTTCAGCAATTCTCTCTAAATCTCGCATCGCTTTCTCTAGAAATTTCGTCTGAACAAGCAAAAAAAACTGCGTGTCGCGCTCGGCTAATTCTTTGACCAGTCTTTCGGCGATAAAGCCGGGAAATCCGGTGAGAAAAATTGTTTTATTAAAATTCATATTTGCTTTCCTTTATAGAGGTCAATTTAGACGGTTTTTTCGGGCGTATCCTTTTCAATTTACCTAAAACGATATTTTCCGGGCAAATCCTGTGCGAAGATTTTCTGAAATTAAATTTTTGTTAAGCCTTTTTATATGTATAAAATTTATGCTAAAGTCAGGCTAAACCTATAAATCAAAAATGGTTTAGCAAAACAATGGCGCGAGTTGCGCATCAAACGAAAAAAATGAAAGCTGAAAAAAGCGAAAATCCAAGCGAGAAGCCGACTGCTCAAACCGAAATTGCCCCGGCAAAAAAAGCAGCTTTGAGCGAGGATTTTGCCAGCGAGCTTAACGAGCCGCACTGGTCGGTTATCACTTTTGATACCATTGCGGCGAGCGGTTTGACTTATGACGAAGCCTTCGAGAATTTAAAGAAACTCGAAGCGGAAAAGGTTTCCGGGCTTTGCATCGTGACGGATGAAGCCGCGAAAAGAATTGCGGATTAGCCAAAATCCGTTCATTGCTTCTAAAATAAAAGCGATGAATTCAGCCGTTATCGTTGCTGCCGGAAGCGGAAGCCGTCTTCAGGCGGAAAAGCCGAAACAATTTCTCGAAATTGGCGGAAAACCTCTTATAATCCATACTTTACAGCGTTTTGAAGATTGCGCCGCAATTGATGAAATTATTCTTGTTCTGCCTGCCGGAGAAATTGAAACGTTTCAACAAATCAACGAAAAATATAATATAAAAAAACTCGCAAAAATCACTGCGGGCGGAAAAACTCGCGCCGAATCGGTTTTCAATGGTTTAAAGGCTGTAAATTCCGACAAAGCCGGAATAATCGCCGTTCACGACGGCGCGAGACCGCTTGTTTCAAGCGAAGAAATTTCCCGGACAATCGAAAAAGCAAAAGAAACCGGCGCGGCTTGTCTGGTCGCGCCGGTTACGGACACAATAAAGGAAATCGCGGACGGGAAAATTATCGGCACGATTGACCGTTTAAAACTTAGACGCGCTCTAACGCCGCAGTGTTTTCGATTTGAAATTTTGCAAAAAGCCTTTGCCCAAGCTGATTTAAGCGAGGTAGCGACAGACGAATGTTTTTTGGTGGAAAAATTAGGCTATGAGATTTCTGCCGTCGAGGGAAGCGCGAGAAATATTAAAATTACGCATCGAGAAGATTTGATTTTGGCTGAGAATCTGCTAAAACAAACGCAAATTTAAGATTAAAATGTATCGAATCGGTTTCGGCAGCGACATTCATCGTTTAGTTGAAAACAAACCGCTGATTTTAGGCGGCGTGGAAATCCCTTCTGACAGAGGCGCGGAAGGTCATTCCGACGCCGACGCTTTAACGCACGCCGTTACCGACGCGATTCTCGGCGCTTTGGCTTTAGGCGACATCGGCTCGCATTTTCCCGACACGAACGAAAAGTGGAAAAATGCCGATAGTTTTGTTTTTTTGCGGCACACGATTGGATTGATGAAGGAGAAAGATTTCCGCGTGGCGAATGTGGATTCGATTATTCATTTGGAAAAACCGAAACTGCGCCCGCACATTGATAAAATGCGGGAGAATTTAGCGCGAATTTTAGAAATTGAAATAACTGAAATTTCTGTAAAGGCGAAAACAGGAGAAAAGTTGGATGCAGTTGGAAGAAGTGAAGCGATAAAAGCGGAAGCGATTATTTTATTAAAAGAATTTCAAAATTAATACTCAATAACAATGGCAATAGACAGCAGAATTTCTTCTAAAATTCCTTTGTCAACTTCACCGAGTTTTTCAATGAATCTTTGAATATCCATTCCTCGAAGCTGCAATGCGTCAACAGAGAGATTTTCGATAAACCATTTTTCGGATTCGGTTCTATTTTGACGTGCCAGAGATTATTTTCAAAGTAGTTTTTCCAATCAGTTATAGGTGCGACAAGTTTTATTGGAAGTTTTCCGATTGCGTCGGAACTAATAACGACTGCGGGGCGCGTTTTCTTAATTTCCGTTCCGATTGTAGGATCAAAATTTACTCGCCAAACTTCGCCGCGCTTCGGATTTTCAGAGTTCAACCAGGTCGCCTCCTTGCCAAACCAATCGCTCATCTTTATTTTTCTCGTAATAAAAAGCTAGTTTTTCGGCTTGTTCGGCAAGTTGCCGGCGGCGTTCTTCAAGCGATAATTTCAAGTGAAGACGGCGCTCGCTCGCCTTTTTTTCATTTGTTTCGATTTCTTCTGAAGTCAGCATTTGAAACTCTCTTAAACAGGAAGCGGTTTTAACAGCAAAAATATTTACGGGCGCGGTTTCCGCCAACCGCGCCGTTAAATCTGAAGCAATTGTTCTTCTCGAGCAATCTGCAAATTAGTAATGCACTTCCGCGCCGTAAGTTCTGCCGACTCGCAAAACTTCATACCAGGTCGTGTTGATTTCCCGGCTGTATTCGTATCTCAACCGGTGAACTCTTTCGCGCTCTAATTTATGCGGATGTTTTTTCATACGGTTGAGAAAATTCGAATAATCGCGCCAAGCCCGCATATGTTCGCGCCATTTTATTTGAAAATCCGGCGGAAGATGGCTGTAGCTCATACTGCCCGAATCATCGGCGTAACTTTCAACGGTTTCGGCGTATTCGGCGATTGACCGGCTCGTAAAAGGGTAAAACCCTTCATTCAACGAGCCATACAATTTGCTTTCGCGCTTTTGACCGTTTCTGATGTCCTG